>JBJKPV010000284.1:0-4781 GCA_046706015.1 Allostellaceae bacterium
TTCAGCTCATGCTCTACGGCTTGGTGGGCCCGTTTTCGGCCGGCTTCATCGACCGCTTCGGCCTGCGCCGCACCATGGTCGGGGGCCTCGCGATGATGGCCGCCGGCATGGCGATTCTGCCCTTCGTCAACGCCGCGTGGCAGCTCCAGCCCATCCTCGGGATGTTCCTCGGGCTCGCCACCGGCGCGCTCGCCATGGTGATGGCGGCGATGGTCGCCAATCGCTGGTTCATCGAACGCCGCGGCCTCGTCATGGGACTTCTCTCTGGCAGCTCGGCCACGGGCCAGTTGATCTTTCTGCCGAGCTTTGCCCAGCTCGTCACGCATCTGGGCTGGCGCCCCGCCGTCCTCATCGGTTGCGCCGTGCTCGTCGCCGCGATCCCGCTCGTGTGGCTCTTCGTGCGCGACACGCCGAACGACGTCGGCCTCAGACCGTTCGGCGCCGCGCCCGATGCGCCCGACCTGCCGCCGCCGGTACGCGCCAACCCTTTCACTGCCGCCTTCGGCGCGCTCGGCATCGCGGTGGGACAGCGTGATTTCTGGCTGCTCTCGGGCAGTTTCTTCGTCTGCGGTGCGAGCACGATCGGCCTGATCGGCACGCATTTCATTCCGGCCTGCCAGGATCACGGGATTCCCGAGACCGCGGCGGCCGGCATCCTCGGCGCCATGGGTGTCTGCAATGTGATCGGCACCACGGCGGCGGGCTGGCTCTCCGACCGCTTCGACAACCGCATCTTGCTATGCTGGTTCTACGCCTCGCGCGGCGCTTCGCTTTTGTTCCTGCCCTATGCGCTCGACATGGCGGGCAGCTGGGGCTTGGTCGTGTTCGGGCTCTTCTACGGGCTCGATTGGATCGCGACCGTGCCGCCGACGGTGAGGCTCACCGCCGCGGCCTTCGGACAACAGCAGACCGCGGTGATCTATGGTTGGATCATGGTGATGCACCAGGTCGGCTCGGCCTTCGCCGCCTATGGCACCGGCCTGCTGCGCACCTTGGCTGGCGACTATACCGACGCGTTCTGGGCTTCGGGCGCGCTTTGCATGCTCGCGGCGGTGCTGGTGCTGCGGATCGGCCGCAAGACGCCATCCGCACCGCGGCCCGCGCTCGTCGGCGCGGAAGCCTAGACGACGCTACTCGGCGCTGGTCTGGGGCACCGGCGCCTTGCCCGGCGTCGTGCGCAACGGGATCTCTTGGAGAAAGCTGACGGTGACGAAGCCCAGCGCCGCGATCCCGGCCGCGAGCATGAAGGCCACCGAGAAACCATGCGTGAGATCGGGCAAGACCGCCGCCCGGGTGACCGCCGGCAAAGAGGCGAGCGCTGTAGGCCCGCCGCGCAACACTTCGGGTCCAAGGCCCAAGCGGCTCGTGGCCAGCGCCGCGCCGAACACGGCGACCAGCGCGGACCATAAAAGCGCCGTGCCGAAGGAGCCGCCGAGCGAGCGAAAGAAACCGCTCATGCCGGTAAAGGCGCCGAGATCGCGGAACTCGGCCGCGTTCTGGCCCGCGACCGTCATCGGCGCCATGCACAAGCCCAACGAGACGCCGTTGAGCATGAAATAGACGACGATCCAGTCGACCGACGTCGTCGCCTTCATGGTCGAGTACAGCAAATACGCCAGAATGAGGCCCGCAAAGCCCAGTTGCGGCGACAGCTTGTAGCGTCCAGTTCGCCGCATGTGGTTGCCCGTCGCGATCGAGCTGATCATTTGCGTCGCGATGAGCGGGATCATGAACGCGCCCGAACTCGAAGCGCTGTACCCCGCGACGAGCTGCAGGAAGACCGGCAGCAACATCGCCATGCTCAAAAGCGTCGCCGCGATGAGGAATTGCGCCAGGAGTATCGTTCGCACATTGCGGTTGACGAAAAGCCGCGGCGGCAGCAACGCCTCGCGTGCGCGCAATTCCTGAAGCGCAAAGGCGATGAGGAGCAGCACGCCAGCGGCGCCGAGGCCAATGATCATGGGCGAGGTCCAGGGAAATTCGGTGCCGCCCCAGGCGGCCACCAGCATCAACGCGGTGACGCCCGGCATCATCAACGACGCGCCGAGAAAATCGATCCGGCGGCGCTCTCGTTTCACCGGAATCCGCCGCAAGGCCCAACCGCAGAAGACAAACGCGGCAACGCCCACCGGCAAATTGATCCAGAACGCCCAGCGCCAGGTGAGATAGTCGACGCACAACCCGCCGATGAGCGGCCCGGATATGCTCGCGAATCCCCAGACGCCCGTAATGTAGGCTTGGTAGCGGCCGCGCTCGCGCGCCGAGACGACGTCGGCGATTGCGGCTTGACCGAGGCTGAAGAGCCCGGCGCCGCCGATCCCCTGGCAGGCGCGCGCCGCGATGAGCATGCCCATGCTCTGCGCCAGACCGCAAGCCGCCGAAGAGACCGTGAAGATCACGATCGCGAATAGGAGAAGCCGCCTTCGGCCGTAGAGATCGCTCAGCTTGCCGTAGATCGGCGCGGCCGCGGTATTGGTCAGAAGATAGGCCGTGACGACCCAAGAAAGATGCAGGAAGCCGTGGAGATCGGTCGCGATGCGCGGCAAGGCGGTGGTGACGATGGTCGCATCGAGCGCCGCCATCATCATCCCGAGCAGCACGCCGAACAGCACGCTCAGGATCTCGCGATGCGTGAAACCGCCGCGCTCGACCGCGTCCACAGACGCGGCGTCGGTTCCTTTGGGACTCATGGGCGGGGTCTAACGCGTCGCCCCCGTCCTGTCATGCGCAAACCGCGCAAGGCTGACCGGCAGGCCAAGGCCCTGTTTGCATCGTCCTATCGAGCCGCGTTGCGCGGGAAAATCGGCCTGTGATAGGAGAAAGGCGAGAAGCGTGTCGGGAACACGCTTGAGGCTTTCGACGCGTCAAAGGCCGATTTTCGTCGCAACCCTTCGGGACGCGCCGTGACGACGATGCAAACAAGGCCTAATCCGCCCCTTGGCGTTGTGGGCTCGCCGGATGGGTGGTCGTACGTAGCGGAATTTCCTTGAGGAAATAGGTGAAGACCAGCGCGACACCCGCGACGGCTGCGTCGACCAGAAACGCAATGGAAAAACCGTGCGAGAGCGCGGGGATAAGGACCGCGCGCTCCGCCTGCGGCAGCGCGGCCAGCGCCGCCCGCCCGCCGCGCAGCGCCAAGCCGAAGCTCGCATGGCCTTCGGCCGCCACCGTCGTATCGAGCACGCTCACCAGGATCGACCAGAGGGTGGCGGCGCCGAACGCGCCGCCGAGCGCACGGAAGAAGGCGCTCGCGCCCGTCACCGCGCCGAGGTCGCGCAGCTCCGCCGAATTCTGCACCGCCACCCACAAGGGCGACTGGCTGAGGCCGATGCCGGTACCGTGAATCATCAAGAAGAGCTCGATCATCCACCACGGCGTCGATGCGTGCATGGTTGCAAAGAGCAGCGCGCCGAGCACGAGGAGCGCGAAGCCGACGCGCAGCGAGGGCGCGTAGCGGCCGGTACGCTGCACCCGTCTGCCGGTGCTGATCGAGCTGATAATCTGCACGCCAAGCGGCAGTACGAGCATCGCGCCCGAAACGCCAGCGCTGACGCCGATGACGAATTGGAGGAAGACCGGGATCAGCAGGAACGCGCCGATCGAGACCGCATTGATGAAAAAGTTGAGAGCGCTGGCGACGCGGAAGACCGAGCTGGCGAAGAGCCGCGGCGGCAGCAACGCCTCTTTCGCGCGCTTTTCCTGCCGCACGAAGAGGATGATGAAGAGAGCGCCGAGGGCAGCGAGCCCCCAGATCGGCGGCGCCGTCCAAGCCATCTCGCTGCCGCCCCAGGCCGCGACCAGCATCAGCGCGGTCACCCCCGGCATCATCAGCGCCGCGCCCGCATAATCGATGGCGCGACGCGCACGCACGACCACGACCCGGGCGAGGCCGCGATGGCAGAGAAAGAACGCGACGATGCCGAGCGGAAGATTGATCCAGAAGGCCCAGCGCCAGCTGAGATAGTCGACGCTCAAGCCGCCGATCAGCGGCCCGGCGAGGCTCGCCGTGCCGAACATGCTGGTGATGTAGGCCTGATAACGCCCGCGCTCGCGCGGTGCGACCACGTCGGCGATCGCCGCCTGCGCCATGCTGTAGAGACCGCCGCCGCCGACCCCTTGGAGCGCGCGCGCCGCGATCAGCCCGCTCATGCTCTGCGACAGTGCGCAGGCGACCGAGGCCGCGAGAAAGACGCCGATCGAGATCTCGAGCAGCAGGCGCCTTCCGTAGAAATCGCTGAGCTTGCCGAAGATCAGGGTAATGACGGTGGACGTCAGCAGATAGGCGGTGATGACCCAGGAGAGATGCGGCACGCCGTTGAAATCGGCGGCGATGGCGGGAAGCGCGGTCGCCAGCACGGTCTGATCGAGCGCCGCCATCAGCATGCACAGCAATACGCCGCTCAGGATGCGAAGGACCTCGCGCTGGCTAAAACCGGTCTGCGGCGCCCCCGCTTCGGGCATAGCGGCTTTGTCCCCCTTGTTCCGCAACAGGGTCTATCGCCTGCGCGGCGCGCTGTCATCCGCAAAGCGCGCCGGGCTGGTATTCGGGGCCGAGAGCGCCGCGCTATTTGGCTGCTCCCTTGATTTTTTCCCAGGATCGCCCGCCGGTGTAGCCGAGGTATCCGAAGGTGAAGAGCTGCCACACGGGATCCGGAATGGCGCTAAGCCAATGCTGCAATCCGATCGCGATCTTATCGGCATGCGCAGGATCGAAAGCCCAGAGCACACCCATCGGAATCGCGGCGAGGATCATGACGTAGCAAACGTAGAGAAAGCTTGGG
>JBJKPV010000285.1:0-2018 GCA_046706015.1 Allostellaceae bacterium
GGCTTCTGGTCGGCGGCCTCTCCGACAAGCTTTTCGAGATCAACCGCAACTTCCGCAACGAGGGTCTGTCGCCGCGGCACAATCCGGAATTCACCTCGCTCGAGCTCTATCAGGCCTATGTCGACTACCACGCCATGATGGATCTTGCCGAGGCGCTCATCGTCGAGGCAGCCCAAGAGGTGCTGGGGGGCACGCTCATCACCTTCGGCGACAAGCAGATCGAGCTGGCGGCGCCCTGGCCACGCAAAAGCATGGCCGAGCTCGTTCGCGATGAGACCGGCGTCGATTTCCTGAGCTTTGGCGACGACGCGACCGCGCGCGACGCGGCCCGGCGGCTGGGTGCCGATTGTCCGGAAAGCGCCGGCTGGGGCCGCGCGCTCGAGGCGGCGTTCGCCGCGCGGGTCGAGGACAAGCTGGTGCAGCCGACCCACGTCACCGGCTTCCCGCGCGAGATCTCTCCCCTCGCCAAGGCGGACCGCGCCGATCCGCGGCTGACCGAGCGCTTCGAGACCTATGTCAACGGGTGGGAAGTGGCCAACGCCTTTTCCGAGATCAACGATCCCCTCGACCAGCTCGCGCGCTTCGAGGCGCAGATGAAGGAGCGCGAGCGCGGCGACGAAGAGGCGCAACATCTCGACGCCGATTTCGTGCTCGCGCTCGAATACGGCATGCCGCCCGCCGGCGGCCTCGGGATCGGCATCGACCGGCTGGCCATGCTCTTGACGAACAGCCCGTCAATCCGCGACGTAATCGCGTTCCCCACCATGCGCCCGAAGAGCTGACCGCGGCTCAGACTCGGCCGCGCCGGGCGATCAGCCAATAGCTCGCGAAGGCGGCGCAGGCGAAGGCGGCCATGCCAACACCCATCGGCGTTCCCGTGCCGTTGAAGAAGAAGTTGACGAGATAGCCCGAAGCGGCGCCGCTCGACATTTGCGTGGCGCCCATCAGCGAAGCACCGGTGCCGGCCATATGCGGCACCGGCTCCATTGCGCTCGCGATCGCGTTCGATTGCACCAGGCTCATCGCGACGGCATAGACGAAATAGGGAAGCATGATGCCGGCGGTTCCGCCCCAGCGCGTGGTCGCGCTGAAAAGCATCGCCGCCGCGGCCGAAACCAGCACGACGAGGCCCCAGCGCAGCAGGCTTTCGGCCTGTACCCCGCGGCGCAGCCAGCGCCGGTTCAAGAAGGAGCCGAGCATATAGCCCGAGACCGAGGCGCCGAAGAAGAAGCCATAGGCTTGGGTCGAAAGTCCATAAAGATCGATCAGGACGAAAGGCGAGGCGGAGAGCACGGCAAAAAGTCCGCCGAAGGCCGAAGCGCTGACCAGCGCGTAGCCGACACAGCGCGGGTTGGAAAAGAAGGTGGCGTAATTGCCGAGCAAGTGGCGCGGCGCGGTCGCGCGCGGATTGCGGGTTGCCAGCGACTCGCCGAAACCGTGCCAGATCGCGGCAAGAATGGCGACGCCGAAGACGCCTTGCGTCAGGAAGATCCAATGCCAGCTGAGCTGGCTCGTGAAAATGCCGCCGATGGCCGGCGCGATCAGCGGGCCGATCGCCTGGACCGCGGTGATTGCCGACAGCGTCTGCGCCAGGTGCGTGCCGCTGAAATGATCGCGCGCGGCGGCGCGGGTGACGACCACGCCGACGCAGCCGCCGAGACCTTGCAAGAGGCGCAACATGATCATCGTCTCGATCGTCGGCGCCAGCGCGCAGCAAAAAGCGCTCAACGCGTAAACCGTCATGCCGGTGAGCAGCACCGGGCGTCGGCCGAAGCGGTCGGAGAGCGGGCCGCCGAATAATTGCCCGACGGCGTAGCCGATGAGATAGAAACTCACCGTGAGCTGAACCTGGTCGGCGGCGGCGGCAAAGCCGGCGGCGAGCGCCGGCAGCGCCGGAAGGCTCATATCGACGGCGAGGCTCGACACCATGGATTGTGCGCCCAGCAACACGCGGTAGGCGCGCCGGTTCGGATCGAGCATCGATTCAGGGATTCTCGAGGCTCAGCACGCCGCGATCG
>JBJKPV010000286.1:0-7132 GCA_046706015.1 Allostellaceae bacterium
GATGCGTTGGGGGGCGTTGGCGGCAATGTTGGGGGCCGCGGCGGCGGCGTTGACGGCGATCGGTGCGGCACCGCACCCCGCCCAGGCACAGCAATTCCAATTCAAATACAGCGATTACAATCCGCCCGGCAATTTCATCACGAGCGAGATCGAGCGCTGGTCCAAGGAGATCATGGACAAGTCCGGCGGCCGGGTGAAGATCGAGGTCTTCCCCTCGAGCCAGATGGGACCAGTGCCGCGGCAATACGATCTGGTGCGCACCGGCGTGGCCGATTTCAGCTTCGTCCTTCTCGGCTCGACCCCGGGCCGTTTCCCGTTGGTCGAGTTGTCGCAGCTTCCGGGGCTCTTCCCCTCGGCCTATTCCGCTTCCGTCTCCATGCAGGAGACCTACGACAAATTCCTGCGCAAGGAATTCGCGGGCGTGAAGATGCTCTATCTTTTCAGCGGGCCGGCCTTGCCGCTGCTCACGAAAAAGCCGGTGCACACCCTGGCGGAAGCCCGCGGCCTGCGCATCCGGCAGCCGGATCCGATCCATGCGCGCTTGATCGAGGCGCTGGGCGCGGCCCCGGCGGCGGTGCAGCCCGGCGACGTCGCCGACGCCCTCAACAAGGGCACGATCGACGGCGTGATCATGGGCTATAGCGGCGTCACCGCCTTTCAGCTCCACCGCGTCGCCCAATATTCGACCGAATGGAACACCGGCGTTGTCGCCTTCGCCATGGTCATGAACCAGGCGAGCTACGACAAGCTGCCGGCGGACATCAAGAAAACGATCGACGAGACGACCGGCATGGTGGGGGCGATGCGGGGCGGCGCCGAGTTCGACCGCGACAATCTCGGCTCGCGCAAAGTCACGGGCGAGGCCGGCGTGAAATTCATCGAGCCGACCGCCGCGGACGAGAAGGAAATCGACGTGCTCGGCGAAAAGATCGCCGCCAAGGCGACCGCGGCGCTCGACGCCAAAGGCTTGCCAGGCAGCGCGTATCTCGCGGCGCTCAAAGCCGCGCGCGACAAGCATGCGCATGATCCGATGCCGGTTCTGCCGACCTTCAAGTAAATAATGGTAACGCGGACGGTCGAACGGGTTCTGCGCTGGCTCACGGCGGTGTCGGCGGTCGCCCTCTTGGCGATGGTGCTGCTGGTCGTCGCCGACGTGCTGCGCTCCAATCTAATGCGCCGGCCAATCATCGGCGCCATCGATCTGGTCGAGGCGCTGCTCGCCGTCGTGGTCTTTCTCGGCCTGCCCGAGGTGATTTTCGCCGAAGGCAATATCACGGTCGACGTCATCGATCATTTCATCGGCAAGGGCGCGGTGCGGCTGCTGCGCGCCAGCGGCGGGCTCCTCGCCTTCGTCTATCTCGGCCTCCTGCTCTGGCACATGATCGCGCCGGCGCACGACGCGCTCGCCTTCGGCGACGTGACCGCCGATCTGGGGCTTCCGGTCTTCTATATCTGGATCCCGGTGCTCTTCGGCATGGCGGCTTCGGCGCTGGCCGCGCTGGCCGTTTTTCTGCGTCGCCTCTTCCGCTCGGATGCGGTGGACAGGCGCTGATGGCGGTTCAGACCATCGGCCTCCTCGGCATGGGCTGCCTTATCGCGCTCATCTTCCTGCGCGTGCCGGTCGGCGTCGCCATGGGCCTTGTCGGGCTGTGCGGCTACGCTGCGGTAGACGGCTGGGCCAAGGCGTTTCGCGTCTTCGGCGAGGTGCCGTTCGACGTCGCGACCAATTACGATCTCTCGGTCGTGCCGATGTTCGTCCTCATGGGCGAGGTCGCGACACAATCGGGGATCTCGAGCCAGCTCTACCGCGCGGCGCGCGCGACCTTCAGCGGCTTGCGCGGCGCGCAGGCTCTGGCGACGATCGGCGCCTGCGCCGGTTTCGGCGCGGTCTGCGGCTCGTCGCTGGCGACGGCCGCGACCATGACGCGGATCGCGATCCCCGAGATGCGCCGTGCCGGCTATGACGACCGTATCTCGACCGGCTCGGTCGCGGCCGGCGGCTCGCTCGGCATCCTCATCCCGCCCTCGATCGTCTTCGTGCTCTACGCGATCATCTCGCAGCAATCCGTGCCGAAGCTCTTCGCCGCAGGGATGATCCCCGGGCTGCTGCTCGCGGTGCTCTATATGGCCTGCGTGCTTATCACCCTGATGATCAAGCCCGGCTGGGCGCCCAATGAATCCGCCGGCAATTTGAAGCGGCGGCTCTACGACCTCGTCGCGGCCTGGGAGGTCGTCGCGCTATTCGGCCTCTCGATCGGCGGGCTCTATGCCGGATGGTTCAGCCCGACCGAGGCGGCCGGCGTCGGTGCCTTCTCGGCGCTGCTGCTCGGACTGGCACGGCGCGGGCTCGACTGGAACGGCCTCGTTCAATGCTTTGCGGATTCGATCCGCACGACGTGCATGTTGTTCCTGGTCGTGATGAGCGCCTTCATCTTCTCCTATTTCGTCGTGCAGACGCAGCTGCCGGCCGTGCTGGTCGGCTGGATCCGCGCCTGGGATGTGGGGCCGGTGCTGCTGATCCTCATCCTGATGGTCTTCTACATCATCATGGGCTGCTTCATGGATGGTGGCGGCATGGTGCTGATCACCGTACCGATCTTCTTGCCGCTGATCGTCGCCAATGGCTACGACCCGATCTGGTTCGGCGTGATGCTGGTCGTCGTCGTCGAGCTAGGCCTCATCCATCCGCCCGTCGGCATGAACATCTTCGTCATCCAGGCGCGGGTGCCCGACGTGCCGATCCTGCGCGTCTATCAGGGCATCCTGCCGTTTCTGATCGCGCCGATGCTGCTGCTGGCCGCGCTGGTCGCCTGGCCGCAGCTCGCGCTATGGCTGCCGAACCTGCTCTATCGCTGAGGCGCGGCTAGCGCCCTTAACGCCAGATCTGGCTTGCCGCGCTGACGAGATGGGCGAGCTTGCGCTCTTCGTCGGCCTCGGTGAAGCGGTCGACCTCGGCGCTGGACGCAAAGCCGCATTGCGGGCTCAAGCACAGCCGGCTCATATCGACGACGCGCGCGGCCTCGCCGACGCGGCGCTTCAATTCCTCGACCGGCTCGAGCGCCCTCTCCTTCGTGCTCATCAGCCCGAGCACCACGACCTTGTTCTTGGGCACATAGCGCAGCGGCTGAAAATCGCCCGAGCGCTCGGTGTCGTATTCGAGGAAGAAGCCGTCGAAATCGAGCTTCTGGAAGAGCCGTTCCGCCACCGGATCATAGCCGCCGCTCGCCTGGCCATGGCCGGAATTGCCGCGGCAGAGATGGACGCACAAGGTCATCGTCGCAGGGCGCTCGCGCACCGCGGCGTTGATGAGATCGATGTAATCGTCGATGAGGCGCTGCGGCTCCTCGCCGCGGGCGCGCACCACCTCCTGGTTCTTCGGATCGCACAGCACGGCGAGCGGGACCTCGTCGACCTGAAGATAAGTGCAGCCGAGCTTTGCCAGCGCAGCGATCTCCTGGCGATAGAGCGCGGCGATGTCGGCGAGATAGGCGTTGCGGTCGCCGGCATAGGGCGATTTCTCGAGCCCCTTGTCGCCGGTGAAGAAGTGATTGACGGTGGGCGACGGGATCGTCGCTTTGGCCGTGCGCTTGGTCCGCTTCTGCAGATCGGCGAAATCATCCGCGGTGATCGGATCGCGGCGCGTGAGCTTGGCGGTCGCATAGCGCACCGGCATGCCGCGCCGCGTCTCGCCCGAGAATTCAGTGAAGGTGAAGGAGCTCGGGATCCGGTCGGCGCTGTAGCCCTCGGTGCGTTCGAGAAAGCGGTCGCGCCAGTTGTTGCGCCGGAACTCGCCATCGGTGATCGCTTGCAGGCCGACGCGCTCCTGCAGCGCCACCGCGTCACGGATCGCTTCATCCTCGACCGCGCGCAACGCTTCGGGCGCGAGCTTACCCTCGGCCCGCGCCTTGCGCGCCTCCAACAGCTTGCGTGGGCGCAGCAGGCTGCCGACGTGATCGGCGCGGAAAGGCGGATCGATGTGAAAGGCGGATTCATTGGCCATGGTCATCTCCATTTCTCACGACATTCACCATCTTGTCGAATTCGCCGGCAAGAAAGCGACTCAGATTCTCCTTCACGAAAGGCAGGACCTGCCCGATATAGTCGGCGTTAAAGGCGCCGATATGGGGCGAGAGAATGACGTTGTCCATGTCCCAGAAGGGGTGCTCGCGCGGCAGCGGCTCTTGAACGAAGACGTCGATGGCGGCGCCGGCGATGCGCTTGGCGCGCAGCGCCTCGATCAGCGCCTCCTCATCGACGATGCCGCCGCGCGCGAGATTGATGAGAAAGGCGCTGGGCTTCATCGCCGCCAGAACCTTGGCATTGACGCTGCGATCGGTTTCGGGCGTGTGGGGCGTGAGGATGACGAAGTGATCAAGCGCGCCGACGACGCGTTCCAATTCATCGCGGCCATGCATGCGATCGAAGCCCGGCACCTTGCGCTTCGCCGAGGTGATGCCGATGACCGTCATGCCAAGCGCTTTGCACACGGGCGCGAGGACCTCGGCGATAGCGCCGATGCCGTAGATGCCGACCGTCTTGCCAGCGAGCACGCGCGAGCCGTAGCGCTCCCAGTGATGCGCCTGCTGATTGCGCAGCATCCGCGGCATCTCGCGCGCCAAGGCCAGCATCGCGAGGACCGTCGCCTCGGTCATCGGCACACCATGCATGCCGTGCATGTTGGTGACCATGGCTTCGCGCCGCAGCGCGGGCACATCGACGATGTGATCGACGCCGGTGCCCAGCGCCATCACCCATTTGAGCTTCTTGCCGCGGCCGAGAATGCGCTCGGCATCGAGGCCGAGATGGGCGCCGAAGGTCACAAGAATATCGGCCTCGCTGAGAAACGGATCGGAGGCGGCCGGGCTGGTCGCGAGATCGACCTTGAGCGCGGGGAATTCCTCGCAGATGAAATCGTGACAGCGCTGACGATCGCCCGCGGGCAGCATCGTCAGATAGACGAGGACGTTCGTCATCCCATCACGGTCCGCAACAGGGTCTTGAACTCGTCCTTGCTCGGCCGATAGGGGCTGCGGCCGAGAAAATGGCTCTTGGCGCAATCCGCCGCCATATCGTCGAGATCGCCGCCGCGATAGCCGAGCGCGCGCAAGCTCGGCGGAATGCCGACTCGCGCGCTGAGCGCCTCGACCGCGTCGGCCGCGCTCTCGCCCGGCTTGGCGCCGATGGTGCGCGCAATCACCTCCATCTGGTCGGGCGCATGCGGGGCCAGGAGGCGCATCACGGCAGGCATCGCGATCGTCACCAGCATGCCATGATGGAGACCTTGATCGCCGGTGGTGCCGGCAATGGCGTGGCCGGGCCCGAGCCCCATCTGAATCGCCATCCCCCCTTCGAGCGCGGCCGTCATCATGCCCTTGCGCGCCTCGCGGTCGCCGACGTCCTTGACCGCGCGCTCGATGAAGACGACGACATGGCGCATCCCGTCGAGCGCCAGCGCCTTGCCCGGCGGATTGTCGGTGGTGGTAACGAACGCCTCGATGCAATGGGTGAGCGCGTCCATGCCCGTGCCTGCGGTCAGATGCGGCGGTAGGCTGACGGTCAAATCGGGATCGCAGATCGCCACGCGCGGCACGATGTAAGGACTGTTGAGGCCGTTGGAACGGCTGGTCGCGTCGGGGTGAATGCCGGCGCCGCGCGAAGCCTCGCTGCCCGTGCCCGCCGTGGTCGGAACGGCGATGAGCGGCGCGACTTTATGCGTGATACGCTCCGGCTTGCCCATGTAATCCGTGATCGGTCCGGGATGGCCGGCGAGCACCGCCACCGCCTTCGCCGTGTCGAGCACCGAGCCGCCGCCCAGCGCAACGACGCCGTCGCAGCCTTCTTGGCGATAGATCTCGATCGCGCGATGAACGCCGGCGACGGTCGGATTCTCCGGCACCTCGTCGAAGATGATCACGTCGTTCCGCCCGTGCACCGCATCGCGCGCGCGGTCGAGCACGCCGCAGCGCGCGAGCCCTTGATCGGTCAGGAGCAAGGGCCGCGTGATGCCCAGCAGCGCGAGCTCTTCCGGCAGCGCCTTGATCGCGCCGAAATCGAGATGCACGCGCGGATAGTTCAACAGCAAGCTCACGATGGGATTACCTCCTGATCAATGCGTCGGCGCAATCGTACCGCCGCGTCAATTCTGCTCCACCGGCGCGGCATCCTTTTTCCTTGTCGGCCGCTGCTCCACCGGCGCGGCGTCCTCTCATTTGCTTTCGGCTGCTGCTCCACCGGCGCAGCCGATTCATTTTTGTTGGCGAGCCGCTGCTCCACCGGCGTGGCCCGTTTTGTCTTCTCTGCGGTCTGTCGCTCCACCGGCGCGGCCGATTCACTTTCGTTGGCGAGCCGCTGCTCCACCGGCGCGGCTCGCTAGACCGGCTTCGCGTCAATGAGCACGAAGGCGACCCGCACCGGCTTGTCGGAACGGTTGCTCCAGGCGTGGCTGGTGCCGCGCTGGATCAGCACGTCGCCCGTCTTCATCAGCTTCTCGCCCTCGTCCATCAGCGCGTAGATCTCGCCGTCGAGCACGATCGCGTAGTCGATCGTGTTGGTCTTGTGGAAGCCGCCATGGCGCGCATTGCCGGTGTCGCGCGCATAGCCCTGATCCTTGGCGTCGGCGGCCCATTGCTGCGGCTTCAACGCGGCGAAGCGCTCCTTGTCGGGCGGGTATTCGACGACGCGGAAGACGCTGCCCTGCGTCGGCGGCGGCAAGCGGAAGGGACGCTTGGTCGGATCGTCGCTGCCCGAATTGTCGGCCGGCGAGCCGTCCGTCAGCCACAGATCGACGACCGAGGTGCCGGCCGAGCTGCGGCCGGTCGGCAGCGGCGCATCGCCGTCGGCGATGAAGATCGATCGCCCCTTTTCGTCATGACCGCTGACGATCCGTCGGATTTGCAGTGCCATCGTGATCCTCCCCGCTCGGCGTCCAGCGCGCCCGCGCTGCGGCAGAGTGCTTGACGAGCGGGGGAGCCGTCAAGCAATCTGCCTCACGCTTGTGAAGATGGCGCAAGGCGCCGCGCCAAGCGCCTGCGCCAAGCGCGGCGGGAGGGAGTGACGCCATGAATTCTCCGCGATACGAGATGACCGTCGAGACCGACATCGCGATCCCGATGCGCGACGGCGCGATCCTGCG
>JBJKPV010000287.1:0-3466 GCA_046706015.1 Allostellaceae bacterium
GAGCTGGCACGAATCGCCGCCGCGCTGATTCGCTGAAATTCTGTTCCTGAAATTTTGAGCGCGCGGCGCGGCTTTGGTGAGAGCGGTGCCGCTTCCGCGCAAGCTGAGTCCAAGCTAAGCTTCTCCCCGAAACGGGGCGCCGGCGCGGTTGCCGGCAAGAGCCTCGAAGCGCGTGAGATCGGGCCGAACGGATCGGCCGCGTCTCGCGCGTTTTTATTTTATTGGGGAGTGAAACACATGGATGCGAGTATCGACCGCCAACGCCTGATCGTCCCGGCCGCGGCCGGCTTCTATGAGACTTTCGCGCCTTACGGCTTGACCGTGATCCGCGTGTCGCTGGGCTGCTTCTTGATCCCGCACGGCTTCGGCAAGCTCTTCGGGAACGACGCCGTGCACACGGCGACGAATTTCGTGCATTTCGGCTGGGCCTTCCCGCTCGCCTGGGCTTATTTCATCGGCGTGCTGGAATTCTTCGGCGGCATTTTGCTTGCGCTCGGCCTCTTCACGCGGCTGATCGCGCTCGCGTTTCTGATCGAAATGGCGGTGATCGCCTTCGCCGTGCTATGGCCGGTTTGGGGCTGGAGCCATCACGGCATGGAATATGTCGTGCTGATGGGGCTGGTCGCGCTCGGGATCTTCCTCAATGGCGGCGGACGTCTCGCCCTCGACAACCTCATCGGAAAGGAATTCTAGCGCTTCTTTTCTCTCGCTCGGCCGCGAGGCAACCGCGCCTTGCAACGCCCGACGCCGCGCCGCGCGCCGGCGTTGCATCTGCCCGCGCGTAATAATCCTGACACGCAATCGGGGTAAAGCTCCGCCTCGTCGGTGGCGCTGATCGCGCCGGTGTGCAACGGGGGTGGGAGAAAGCGAGCGATGGGTGCGGTGCGGAGCAAGGCGGCGGCGAGGGGGCAGCAATGGCGGCAAGTGGCGCGCGGCGCCGTGCTTGGCGCGGCGAGCCTCATGCTTTTATCCGGCGCGGCACATGCGGTGGTGGTCACCTTGGCTCACCCACCGTCGCTTCCGCCTATATCCGGCGCGAGCCCGGTCACCTTCGAGGGTCAGACCTATGTCAACAAAGGCTTGGTCGGCGTCGCGCGCGTCCCGTCCAACGCGGTCGACAAGTTCGGCGACACGCTTGGCGGCTTCGGTTCGGCGATGGCGATGGATCTGCGCGCGTGGAAGAGGCATCGCGACGGCTCCTATAGCGGCACGCTCTATATGTCGCCGGATCGCGGCTGGAACACGCAAGGCACGGTCGATTATCCCGGCCGCGTCCATCGCTTCGACATCACGCTTCATCCTTTCTACGGCGCCAGCACCACGGCGCAGAACCAGCTCGCGATGCATTACGAGACGTCGGTCATGCTGCATGAGGGCAGCGGCCGCTTTGGGCATCGCAATTTCACGCCGACGACCGGCCTCGATCCGACCGGCGTGCGGCCGGGATTTCTCGATTTTCCCGATCTCCCGGTCGGCCCCGACGGCCATATCAGCCTCGACGATGAAGGCTTGGTGCTGCCGGGCGATGGCACGATGTGGGTGAGCGATGAATACGGGCCCTATATCTATCACTATACATCGAAGGGCCGGCTGATCGGCGTGATCCGTCCGCCCGATGCCTTGATCCCGATGCGCCAAGACGGGCAGGGCCATATCGTCGAGAATTTCTCGGCCAACAGCCCGCCGATCGGCGTCAGCTACGACACCGGCAATCCGGTTTCGGGACGCCAGAACAATCAGGGCTTCGAGGGCTTGGCGATGAGCCCCGACCGGCACACGCTCTTTGCCTTGCTGCAAAGCGCCGCGATCCAGGATCTCGATCCCGCCAACATCAAGACCACGCGGCGCAACACACGGCTCTTCGCCTATGATCTGCGCGGGCGCGCGCCCAAGCTCGTCGGCGAATGGGTCGTGCAGCTGCCGCTCTATCAGGACCAGACCACGACCAAGACCAAGCTGCTGATCGCGGCGCAAAGCGAGTTGCTCGCGCTCAACGATCATCAGTTCCTGGTGATGGCGCGCGACAGCAATGGCGGCTTCACCGATCCCTCGCCGGGCTCGGTCTATCGCAGCATCGATCTGATCGACATCAAGGGCGCGACCAACATCGCCAACACCGCCTATGACGAGCCGGGCAAGCCGGTGGCGCCGATGGGCGTGCTCGACCCCGCGATCACGCCGGCGGCCTACCAGCAATTCCTCAATATGAACGACAACACGCAGCTCAATCGTTTCGGGCTGCACAACGGCGCGCCCAGCGATGCCAACGATCTCTACGAGAAATGGGAGAGCCTGGCGGTGGTGCCGGTCGGCGATCCCAAGGCGCCGCACGACTATTTCCTCTTCGTCGGCAGCGACAACGACTTCGAGACCCAGGACGGGCATATGGCAGGGATGCCTTATGCCGACGCCTCGGGTGCCAATGTCGACACGCTCGTGCTGGTCTATCGCGTGACTCTGCCGAGCTATGTGCCGCCCCGCGAGGGCCGGGATTTCGCGTTCGACCGGCATTGATGCCGCTGGGGCGCGAAGCCGCACGGCGGTCCGGAGGCTCGAGCGCGGCCTTCGGACCGCCGCCCAATCCGCGACAGGGCAGGGCAGCGGCCCGGAAGCTGGCTTAGGCCGCCTGCGCCCGCGCCTTGGCGCGCTCTTTCTGCAGCGCGTCGATCTCTTTCACCCCCGCCTTGTCGGTGCGGAAGACGTGGGCGATCAGCCATTCGCGCAGGAACGACATGAGGTCGGCGGTGAGCGTCGCCTTGCCGGCGAGGAAGTCGCGCTGGAACGCCTCGACATTCACGACAAGATCGGCATGGGTCTTCTCGTGCTTGGCGAGGCTGGTGAGGCCGCCTTCGCGCCAGATCACCTCTTCGCGGGCGAAATGGTCGCGGGTGTATTGCACGAGCTTGCCCAGCACGTCCGAGGCGACGTCGTGGCCCTTGCCTTGGATCATCGCCTGGTACAGCTCGTTGACGTACTGAACCAGCATCTTGTGGTCGGCGTCGATCACCGGATGGCCGGTGAACCAGGCCGGGCCCCATTCCAAGGTGGCGCCGCCGCTTTGCAGGCGCAGCAGGAAATTGTCGGCCACCGCGCGCATCGATTCCGCCTCGCGCGCGAGGTCGCGCGCCGCGTCTAACACGCCTTGCGCCATGCTGCTGGTCTCTTTGGCGCCATTGCTGACGCCGACGACATTGTCCGAGACCTCGTGCGTGCACGCATTGGCCGCCTGGATGTTGCGGCTGATCTCCTGGGTGGCGGCGCCTTGCTGCTCGACCGCCGCGGCGATCGCCGCCGAGGTTTCCTCGATCGCGCGTATGGTGCCGGCGATGCCGCTGATCGCCGCGACCGCGCCGTTGGTCTGATCCTGCACGGATTTGATCTGACCCGAGATCTCGTCGGTTGCTTTGGCGGTCTGGTTGGCGAGCGACTTGACCTCGTTGGCGACCACGGCAAAACCCTTGCCCGC
>JBJKPV010000288.1:0-9053 GCA_046706015.1 Allostellaceae bacterium
TGCGTTTGGGCCGGCCAAGCGCGGGGCCTCCCCGGCTATTGCGCGCGGCGATAGCCCTGGCCGCGCATGCACGCATCGAAAGTCGGGCTGCCGACGGCGGGCGGCGCGACGGCGTTCCCATGCGCGATTTTTGTCAGACAGGTGTTTTCGGCACTCTCCAGCGCGTCGATGGTCTGATCGGGCGATAGTGGCTTGCCGTCGAGACGCTGATAAACCGGCTCGCGCGGCATATAGGGAAATGAGAGGGCCTCGCGCTCGACCTTGCTCACGCAGCCGCAAAGCGCGAGGAGAGCGGCGAGAGCCATCGGAATGAACCTATTCATCGAACCACTATACTCGCCGCCGACTAAACCGCCGACTGGCGAAGAAGTTCCATGCTTCACGACGGCACGCAAGGCTCCAACGCCGATTTCGACCACTCCGCGCGCACCCGTCGCGCCTTCGCGCCACCGCCGGGCGCAATGCTCGACCTTCAATCGCCGAAAAACTGCGTCCGCATCGGCTTTTGCCTTGCCGCGCAGCGCCGCTTGTCCGAAGCTGCCGAAGCGCACAAATCAAGGCTCGCGGACCGAAGGCGTGATCGACAAGCTTGAATTTCTTCTGGCGCTTGCGCGCGAACGCCATTTCGGCCGGGCCGCCGAGGCATGCGGGGTGACGCAGCCGACGCTTTCGGCAGGCTTGAAGCAGCTCGAAGAATCCCTCGGCGTGCTGCTGGTCACGCGCGGCGCACGCTTCCAGAGGCTAACGCCGGAAGGCGAGCGCGTCCTCGATTGGGCCAAGCGCATCGTCGCCGATGTCCGCGCCATGCGGCAGGAAGTGCGCGCGCTGAAGCGGGGACAACTCGTCGGCCATCTCCGCCTCGCCGCGATCCCGACCGCGCTCGGGATGGTGTCGTCGCTAACCACGCCCTATCGCGAGCGGCATCCGGAGGTACGCTTTACGGTGCGTTCCTGTACCTCGGTCGAGGTGCTGGCCGCGCTCGATAATCTCGAGATCGACGCCGGAATTTCCTATCTCGACAACGAGCCGATCGGCCGCGCCCGCGCGATTCCGCTCTATCGCGAGCAATACCGCCTGCTGATCTCGGCCGACAGCCCGCTCGGCAACCGGCGGCACGTGACGTGGCGGGAGGTCGGCAGCGTGCCGCTCTGCCTCCTGACGCCCGACATGCAGAACCGGCGCATCATCAATCACCTTCTCCGCGAGGCAGGGCAGGAACCGGCGCCGACGCTCGAATCCAATTCCATGATCTTGCTGTTCTCGCATGTTCGCACCGGGCGCTGGGCCAGTGTCATGCCGGCGATTCTCGCCGAAACCTTGGGCCTCACCGGCGGCGTCCGCGCCGTTCCGATCGTCGAGCCCGCCGCGGTGCACACGATCGGCTTGATCGTACCGGAGCGCGAGCCGATGACTCCCACGACCGCCGCCCTGGTCGCCGAAGCGCTGCGCGTTGCGCCGGCCCTCGACAGGGAATTAACTCCCGCCCGATAGGTAATCTCTATCGCTCGACGGATATGCGGCATTGATTAGACGGACCCTTTTGCTCTCGAATCCCTAGAGTTGATCGACGGATTCGATGGATATGGCGGCTTTTGAGACCTGGAGCGAGGCGCGCGGCCGCGCGATCATTGACGGGCATGCGGGGCGCGAGGGCGCGGCCTTGCCGATCCTACACGCGCTCCAGGAGGTGTTCGGCTGCGTGCCGCCAGCGGCGGTGCCGCTGGTCGCGGCGGCGTTGAATGTGACGCGCGCCGAGATTCACGGCATCGTCACCTTCTATCGCGATTTCCGCGCCGCCCCGCCGGGGACACATGTCTTGAAATTGTGCCGCGCCGAGGCGTGTCAGGCCATGGGCGGCGACGCGCTGGCCGGCGAAGCGCGGCGCCAACTCGCCATCGACTGGGGCGAGACCAGCGCCGACGGCAGCGTCACGCTCGAGCCCGTGTTTTGCCTCGGCCTCTGCGCTTGCGCGCCGGCGGCGATGCTCGATGGCAAAGTCGTGGGCGCGCTCGATCCCACGCGGCTCGGCGCCTTGCTCCGGCAGGCGCGGCAAAGATGAAAGCGCGTGTTTTCATCCCGCGCGATGCCGGCGCGCTTGCGCTCGGTGCCGATGCGATCGAGCGCGCGATAATCGCGGCGGAGCGAAAGCGCGGGCTCGAGATCGACATCATTCGCACCGGCTCGCGCGGCCTTTTCTGGCTCGAACCGATGATCGAGGTGGCGACACCTGAAGGGCGCATCGCCTACGGGCCGGTGCGCGAAAACGATGTCGAGGTGTTGTTCGAGGCCGGATTCCTCGACGGCGGGCCGCACCCGCTGCGCCTCGGCAGGGCCGAGGATATTCCGTTCCTCAAGCGCCAAACCCGGCTCACCTTCGCGCGCTGCGGCGTCATCGACCGGCTCTCACCCGATGATTATCGCGCGCATGGCGGCTTCCGCGGACTGGAGCGCGCGCTCGCGCTGGGCTCTGCCGGCATTGTCGACGAGGTCGTGAATTCGGGACTGCGCGGTCGCGGCGGCGCGGGATTTCCGACCGGCGTCAAATGGCGCACCACGGCGCAAGCCGCGGCGTCCCAGAAATACGTCGTCTGCAACGCGGATGAGGGCGATAGCGGCACCTTCGCCGACCGCATGATCATGGAAGGTGATCCCTTTGTCCTGATCGAGGGCATGGCGATCGCCGGCATCGCCGTCGGTGCCACCAAGGGCTACGTCTATATCCGCTCCGAATATCCGCATGCGATCGAGATCTTGGGCCGCGCCATCGACATCGCGCGGCGCGTCAATGTGCTGGGTGCGCGGATTCTCGGCTCGTCCCATGATTTCGATCTCGAGATCCGTGTCGGCGCCGGCGCCTATGTCTGCGGCGAAGAAACGGCGCTGCTCGACACCCTCGTGGGTAAGCGCGGCATGGTCCGCGCCAAGCCGCCGCTGCCGGCACATAAGGGGCTCTTCGGCCTTCCGACCGCGGTTAACAACGTGGTCTCGCTCGCCTCGGTGCCGGTGATCCTGGCCGAAAGCGCTGCCGCTTATCGCGATTTGGGGCTTGGCCGCTCGCGCGGCACCATGCCGATTCAATTGGCGGGCAACGTCAAGCATCGTGGCCTGTTCGAGGCGCCTTTCGGCTTGACCCTCGGCGAACTCGTCGACGAAATCGGCGGAGGCACCGCGACCGGGCGGCCGGTGCGCGCGGTCCAGGTCGGCGGGCCCTTGGGCGCCTACTTTCCGCGTGCGCTCTTCGACACGCAATTCGACTACGAGGCCTTCGCGGCGAAGAATGGACTCATCGGCCATGGCGGCGTGGTCGTTTTCGACGACACGGTCGACATGGCGCGGCAGGCGCGCTTCGCCATGGAATTCTGTTCGATCGAATCTTGCGGCAAATGCACTCCCTGCCGCATCGGCTCGATCCGCGGCGCGGAGGTGATCGACCGCATCGTCAAGGGCGAGCGGGCACCCGAGAACCTGGCGCTCCTCCGGGAGCTTTGCGAGACCATGCGCCTGGGCTCGCTGTGTGCGCTGGGCGGCTTCGTGCCCTATCCCGTGATGAGCGCCCTGACGCATTTCCCAGAGGATTTCGGCGTCGGCGCGGGCGCCGCGGCAGCCTAGGAGGTTTCCCCATGTCGCTCGTCAGCGAAATCGATTACGGCACGCCGCAAGCGAAATCGGAGAAGACCGTGTCGCTCACCATCGACGGGTTCAGCGTCACCGTGCCTGAGGGCAGCTCGGTCATGCGCGCGGCAATGGAGGCCGGCATCAAGGTGCCGAAGCTCTGCGCCTACGACATGGTCGAAGCCTTCGGATCGTGCCGGCTCTGCCTCGTCGAGATCGAGGGTCGGAGCGGAACACCCGCCTCGTGCACCACGCCCGTCGCCGAGGGCATGGTGGTGACGACCCAGACCGAGCGGTTGAAGCGGCTGCGCCGCAACGTGATGGAGCTCTACATCTCCGATCATCCGCTCGATTGCCTCACCTGCGCCGCCAACGGCAATTGCGAACTTCAGGATATGGCCGGCGCGGTGGGCTTGCGCGAGGTGCGCTACGGCTATGAAGGCGCCAACCATCTCGATGCGGCGAAGGATCAATCCAACCCCTATTTCGCCTTCGACCCGAGCAAATGCATCGTCTGCTCGCGCTGCGTGCGCGCCTGCGATGAGGTGCAAGGCACGTTCGCGCTGACCATCGACGGCCGCGGCTTCGCCTCCCATGTCGCGGCCGGCATGGACGAGACCTTCCTTGCGTCGGAATGCGTATCCTGCGGCGCCTGCGTGCAGGCCTGCCCGACCGCGACTTTGATCGAGAAATCGGTGATCGAGACCGGCCAACCCGAGCATTCCGTGGTGACGACCTGCGCCTATTGCGGCGTCGGCTGCAGCTTCAAGGTCGAGATGCGCGGCAGCGAGGTCGTGCGCATGCTGCCCTATAAGGACGGCAAGTCCAATCACGGCCATTCTTGCGTCAAGGGCCGCTTCGCCTGGGGCTACACCAATCACCGCGACCGCATCCTGAACCCGATGCTGCGCGAGAAGACCACCGATCCCTGGCGTGAGGTGAGCTGGGAGGAGGCGATCGGCCACGTCGCCAGTGAGTTCTGCCGCATCCAGACGCAAGCCGGGCGCGGCGCGATCGGGGTGATCACCTCGTCGCGCTGCACCAACGAAGAGACGTTCCTGGTGCAAAAGCTGGCCCGCGCCGTATTCGGCAACAACAATACCGATACTTGCGCGCGGGTATGCCACTCACCGACCGGCTATGGGCTCAGCAAGACCTTCGGCACCTCGGCGGGCACACAGGATTTTGATTCGATCGAGGTGGCCGATGTCATCATGGTGATCGGCGCCAATCCGACCGACGCGCATCCGGTCTTCGCGTCGCAGATGAAGAAACGGCTGCGGCAGGGCGCGAAATTGATTGTCATCGATCCGCGCCGCACCGACCTGGTGCGCTCGCCGCATGTCGCGGCGGCTTATCACCTGCCACTCAGGCCGGGCACCAATGTGGCCGTGCTCAACGCACTCGCCCATGTCGTCATCACCGAGGATCTTATCGATCGCGATTTCGTGGCGGCGCGCTGCGAGGCCGATGCGTTTGCCGATTGGGAAGCGTTCATCCGCCGGCCGGAGAACAGCCCCGAGGCGGTGGCACCTTTGAGCGGCGTCCCGGCCGAGACGATCCGCGCGGCGGCGCGGCTTTACGCCACCGGCGGCAACGCCGCGATCTATTACGGGCTCGGCGTGACCGAGCACAGCCAGGGCACGACGGCCGTCATGGCGATGGCCAATCTGGCGATGGCCACCGGCAACATCGGCAAACGCGGCGTCGGGGTCAATCCGCTGCGCGGCCAGAACAACGTCCAGGGCTCGTGTGACATGGGCTCGTTTCCGCACGAATTCCCGGGCTATCGCCACCTCTCCGACGCCGAGACACGCGGCCTCTTCGAGAAGGATTGGGGCGTCAAGCTCGATCCCGAGCCTGGCTTGCGCATTCCCAACATGCTCGACGCCGCGCTCGACGGTTCCTTCAAGGGCCTTTATGTGCAGGGCGAGGACATCGTCCAATCCGATCCCGACAGCCGCCACGTCGTCGCCGGGTTCGCGGCGATGGAATGCGTCGTCGTCCAGGATCTCTTCCTCAACGAGACCGCCAATTACGCGCATGTCTTCCTGCCCGGCTCGACCTTCCTCGAGAAGGACGGCACCTTCACCAACGCCGAGCGCCGCATCGGCCGCGTGCGCAAGGTGATGGCGCCCAAGGCGGGGCTCGCGGATTGGGAGATCACCCTTGCCATCGCCAAGGCGATGGGCGTCGAGATGCATTACGCGCATCCCTCCGAGATCATGGACGAGATCGCGCGGCTGACGCCGACTTTCGCCGGCGTCACCTATGACAAGCTCGATCGGCTCGGCTCGGTGCAATGGCCCTGCAACGAGAAAGCACCCGACGGCACGCCGGTGATGCATGTCGGCGGCTTCGTCCGTGGCAAGGGCAATTTCCTCATCACCGAATATGTGCCGACCGACGAGAAGACGGGGCCGCGCTTCCCGCTCTTGCTGACCACCGGCCGCATCCTCAGCCAATACAATGTCGGGGCGCAAACGCGGCGGACCGGCAATACGGCCTGGCATGCAGAAGATCTGCTCGAAATCCACCCGCATGACGCCGAGCAGCGCGGCGTGCGCGACGGCGATTGGGTCCGGCTCGAAAGCCGTTCGGGCGCCACGAGCTTGCGTGCGCATATCACCGAGCGCGTGGCGCCCGGCGTAGTTTACACCACCTTCCATCACCCCGACACGCAGACCAATGTGGTCACCACCGATTATTCCGATTGGGCGACGAACTGCCCCGAATACAAAGTGACCGCCGTGCAGGTGATGCCGTCCAACGGGCCGAGCGAATGGCAGAAGGAATACGAAAACCATGCCCGCCAAAGCCGGCGCGTGGCGGCGACGGCAGCCGAATGACGGTCGCTTTCCTTCCCATGAGGCAAGTGGCGCGGCGATCCTGGCGTGGCGGCGACGTGGCGCCGGGCGAGCGCGTCATCTCCGAGGAGACGGCGATCGCCTTCACCTACAACCGGTTCGCCTATGCGGTGATGATGGCGACACCGACGGATCTCGAGGATTTCGCGATCGGCTTCAGCCTGTCCGAGGGCGTGGTCTCCGATCGCGCCGAGATCAAGGACATTGACATCATCGCGTGCGATAGCGGCATCGAGTTGCGGCTGTGGATCGACGAGACGCGGATCGCCGCCTTTGCCGAGCGCCGCCGTTACCTCGCCGGGCCGACCGGCTGCGGCCTGTGCGGCGTCGAAAGCCTGGCTGAGGCGATGCGGCCGCCGCCGCGTGTCACATCATCTTTCCGCGTCGCGCCAGAAGCGCTCGCGGCGGCGGTCCCATCGCTGCCGGCGCTGCAACGGCTCAACCGCCAGACCCGCGCGGTCCATGCCGCCGCCTTCTGGGAGCCCGGCGCCGGGATCCTCGCGCTGCGCGAGGATGTCGGCCGACACAACGCGCTCGACAAGCTCGCTGGCGCGCTGGTGCAGCGCCGGGCAAGCGCAACCGGCGGCGCGGTGCTGCTAACCAGCAGGGTTTCGGTCGAAATGATCCAGAAAGCCGCGATGCTCGGCGCGCCGGTCGTCGCTGCGGTTTCGGCGCCGACCTCGCTCGCCTTGCGCTACGCCGAGGCGGCCTGCATTACGCTCATTGCCGTCGCACGCGATGACGGATTCGAGATATTCACCCATGGCGAACGCATCGCTCTCGAAGAGGCCGAGCATGTCACCTGAAAAGCTCGTCTATATGGCCAACCAGATCGGCCGCTTCTTCGCGCACGAGGCGGAGGAAAAGGCGATCGCCGACACCGCCGATCACTTGAGGAAATTCTGGGATCCGCGCATGCGCAAGGCGATCGTCGATTTCGTTGAGAAGGGCGGCGAGGGCTTGCAGCCTTGCGTCAAGAAGGCGGTGCTGGGCCTGCGCGCGATCGCGCCCGCCGGGTCTTCCTAAGCCCAGGGCGCGGTCGAATCACGCACCGCTCGCTTCAGGGTGCCAAGCTCGACACGCCGATCTCGGCGACGCCAGCCTCGCCCGCTTCGAGCCGCCGCCGGCGCACCACGAGCCAATAGACGATCGCCACCAAGACCGGAACGGCGCAAGCCGAAGCGATCACGACGTTGCTGCTGAGCAGCACCGCTAGCGCGACCGCGGCGAGCGCGACGCGCCAAGCGCGATCGACGACACGCCGGTCGACGAAGCTCGCCTGCAGGCTGAAGGTGATGCCGATGGTCGCGATGCCGATCAGCAGCGATGAGCCGAGCTGATCGAGGCCTGGCTTCACGACGATATCGGGATGGATGAAGATACCGACCATCAGCGTGAACAGCGCGACGCAGATCTGCATTGATCGCCACAAGGTCGAATAGAACGACGCGTTGGCGATCTTCGAGGTGATCGCCGCCGTGATCGAGGTTGGCGGCGTCAACTCGCCGAACACGCCGAGGAAAAAGGCGAAGAAATGCACCACCCAGGGATTGACCCCGGCATGGATGAAAGGCGGCGCGATGACGATCGCGACCAGGATATAAGTCGGCGCCGGCGGCAGGCCGCAACCGAGAATGACGCCGAAGATAAAGCCCATCCCGATCATGGCGGCGAGGTTGACGCCCGCGGCCTCCACCAACAGGCTACCGAGCTTGACCGGAACACCGGTGATCACGAGAGCGCCGGTCATGATCGCAAGCGTCGCCAGCAGCAGCGCGATATCGGTGATCATCTCGATATAGGAATCGAGGAAGCGCCGGATCGGCCGGATGAATTCGGCAAACGACCATCGGCCGGGCCGCAGGGACGGCGCCAGGTGAATGACGACCAGCACGGCCCCCACCGCGTAGAACATGTAAAGCGCGGCGAACATCGGCGCGAGGAAGATCGCGGCCATCAGCACGACCAAGCCTCCGACCGCAAGGATGAAGGCGCCGAGATTGGCCTTGTCGCGCCAGCTCAGCCGTTTGGCATTGCGATCGATGACCAGGTGCGTGCGATATCGGGTCGCCAAGAGATAGACGGAGACGGCGACCGTTGCGTAATAGATGAGCGCGGGCGCCCTGCCGCGTGCCACCACTTGGAAATAATCAACGCCTAAGAATTCCGCCATGAGGAAGGCCGCGATGCCCATGACCGGCGGCATGATCTGCCCGCCCATCGATGAAGCGTTTTCGATCGCCGCCGCGGTTGCCGGTGGCAGGCCCGCCCCCACCATCGCCGGAATGGTGGCGGACCCGACGGTCATGGAATTGGCGGCGCCGCTGCCGCTCACCGTGCCGATCAACATCGAGCCGATCACCGCCGATTGCGGAATCGCATGCGGCGAGCGGATCGCAATGCGCTTTGTCGCCGCCAGCAGCGAGTCGACGCAGCCGAAGCCGCGCATCAGGCTCAGCACCAGCTAGAACGACCCGATGAGCGTGAGGGCGATCTGCGGCAGGCGCGAGAAGATACGGGTATCGATCTCGTCGCTGCTTGCGGTGATGACGCGCTGCCAGCTGAGACCAGAGT
>JBJKPV010000289.1:0-5955 GCA_046706015.1 Allostellaceae bacterium
GCCGATGCCTTGCCTTCGGGCGAGGTGTTCTCGCGCGTCGGATCGGGAACACCGGCGATGCGCTCGCCCTCGACCGAGAGGAACATGTCGTTCTCGATGCCGCCGAGCTTGGCAAGCGTGGCGTCGCGCCGCTCGGCATTTTCGATCTCGAACATCACCGTCGCGATGAGCTCGTCGCCTTGCGGAATGAGCGGATTATAGGCCGCGAGCTCGTCGATGATCTGCGCCTCGCCGCCGCGCTCGATATGCAGCATCTCGTGAATCTGATGCCACATCGTCTCGTAATTCTCGAAATAGAAGGTCGCGAAAGGACCGACCTCGATGCGCCGGTTGCGCTTGATCTCGGTGATCTTGCGCTTGAACTCGCGCCGCTCTTTTGCGTATTGCTCGGGATCGAGAATGTCTTCGCGCGTGATCGCGCGCTTGGCGCCAGCTGTCGTCGTCATGGGCGATCTCCTTCGCCGAGCCCATAGGCCCTTGCCATCAATTCGATCGGATGGAGGGCCTCCATCGTCTTGCCCTCGAGCGCGTCGACGCCTTGCTGCAGATGCAGCGCGGCGAGCGGACATTCCGACGCCAGATAGGCCTTGCCGTCCTTGGCCGCCTGCCGCGCGGCCGGACGCCCGACCTTCATCGCGACCGAAAAATTCTCCTTCTTGACGCCCCAGGAGCCGCCATGCCCGGAGCAACGCTCGACCACGTCGAGCGCGGCCTCGGGCAAAAGGCGCAGCATTTCGGCCGCTTTGGCGCCCATGTTCTGCGCCCGCGCGTGACAGGCGAGATGGAGGCTGACGCCGCCCGCCACCGGCTTCATGCCCGGCGCCAAGCCTTCTTTCTTCGCGATGTCGACGACGTATTCGCTGAGATCAAATGTCGCCTTGGCGAGCTTGGAAATGCCCTCATCCTGCGGCAGAAGCAGCGGCCATTCGAATTTCACCATCAAGGCACAGGACGGGATGAGCGCGATGATGTCGTAGCCGCGCTCGACATAGGGCAGCAACGCCGCCGCCACCTTGCGCGCCTTGCCGGCGACGCGCGATACCTCGCCCTGCTCGAGCTGCGGCATGCCGCAGCATTCCGGATAGACGATCTCGGTCTCAACGCCGTTCTTCGCCAGCACCGCGCGCGCCGCGGCGCCGATATCGGGGTTGTTGTAATTGACGAAGCAGGTCGCATAGAGCACCGCCTTGCGGCCGAAAGCGGGCGCCGCCGCGTCGGGCTCGGCGCCTTCGCTGCGCGCGCGCAATTCGAAGGTGCGCGCGTGGAACTTCGGCAGCGCCGCATCGCGATCGATGCCGGCAACCTTCTCCATCAGCGGCCTTGTCAGCTTGTTGCCGCGCTTCGACGCCCAATTGGCGAGCGCCGCGATCGGCCGGACCATCTGACCGTTGCGATCCGTTTCGGCGAGCGCGCGATCCGCCCAGCGCGTGTTGCCGGCCTTTTCCTGCGCCGCGCGATAGCGCAGCATCAGATGGGGAAAATCGATGTTGAATTCGTGCGGCGGCACGTACGGGCATTTGGTCATGAAGCAGAGGTCGCACAACGTGCAGGCCTCGACCACCTTGGCGTATTCCTTGTGATCGACGCCATCGAGCTCACCCGACGGCGATTCGTCGATCATGTCGAAGAGGCGCGGGAAGCTGTCGCACAGGTTGAAGCAGCGCCGGCAGCCATGACAGATGTCGAAGACACGATGCAACTCGGCATCGATCTTGGCGAGATCGTAGAAATCCGGGTCTTCCCACGCTATCGGATGGCGCGTCGGTGCGCCGAGACCGCCTTCGCGCATGTCCCGTTGCTCCTCACTCGAGCGGAAAGAGAAACGAAGGGGCGCTCACGCGGCGCCCCTTCCGATGTTGCGGGCTGGGGCGATCAGGCCATCGTGTCGAGCGCTTTCTGGAAGCGCCCGGCATGCGACTTCTCGGCCTTGGCGAGCGTCTCGAACCAGTCGGCGATCTCGTCGAAACCTTCCTGGCGCGCGGTGCGGGCCATGCCCGGATACATGTCGGTGTATTCGTGCGTCTCGCCGGCGATCGCGGCAGCCAGGTTTTTCGACGTGTCACCGATCGGCTTGCCCGTCGCCGGGTCGCCGACTTCCTGGAGATATTCGAGGTGGCCATGGGCATGGCCGGTCTCGCCTTCGGCGGTCGAGCGGAACACGGCGGCAACGTCGTTGTAGCCCTCGACATCCGCTTTTTGCGCGAAATAGAGATAGCGGCGATTGGCCTGGCTCTCGCCGGAAAACGCCTCTTTCAGATTCCCTTCGGTCTTCGATCCTTGAAGTTTTGGCATCAGTCCCTCCTCATTAAATTAGAATTGTTCTAATTTAGGATATCGGCGTCCTGCGGTCAACCCCCGGATTTGCTCACGCGGATAGTCACATCGACGCGCTTGATCGCGCCATGCGGCGGCTCCGGCAGGTTGGTGACGCTGATACGGTCGCTCGGGATGTCCATCAAGCGCCCGCTATCCTCGAAAAAGAAATGATGATGGTCGGCGGTGTTGGTGTCGAAATAGGAGCGCCCGGGATTGACCACGACCTCGCGCAACAGCCCGGCGGCGACGAATTGGTGGAGCGCGTTATAGACCGTGGCCAGCGAGACCATGATGCCCGCCGTCGTCGCCTCGCCGTGAAGCTGCTCGGCCGTGACATGGCGGTCGCCCTTTTCGAACAGCAGGCGCGACAAGGCGAGCCGCTGCCGCGTCGGCCGCAGCTTCGCGGCGCGGAGCAATTCAAGAGCATTGGCGAAGGGACGGGTCGAATGCATGGACAAGATATGGGGCATGAAGCCGCGCTAAGTTAGAGGCGATCTAGAATTTATCTCAACCCCTTCGTCCGGCCAAGACCGGATCGGCGTTAACCATGAATGCCGGTCGCCGCCGGGCCGAGTTCAGTCGCCGGTCTTCAATCGCTCCACGAGTTCGCGCACCGTCGGGATGAAACCGTTCGCATAGAACGGATCCCTGGCGAAACGGAACGCGTTGTGGCCGGCAAACATCAGCTCGAACTCGCAATCGTCGGAATGGCTGATGGCCTGGAGCGTCTTTTGAATGCAGAAGCTGCGCGGATCGGCTTTCTTGCCCGTCGTGCCGTTCTCGTTCTGTGCCCAATTGGAGAATTGGCAAGCCGAGAGGCACCCCATGCAGTTGATCTGGTCGTTGCGGATCTCGAGCGCTTTCTGCCCCGTGACGAAGACGAGGGTCGAGTCCGGCGTGCGCAAGGCTTCGCTGAATCCCTGATTGATCCAAGTGAGCGCGCGCTCGCGGTCATGCGGCGTCAGATAGACGATCCGCTTGCGCGCACCGACCTCGAGCGGCGCCAGATGATCGCCGACAGGCCCGACCGAATAAGCGACCTGGCGCTCGTTGCGCTCGGCGAGCTCGTTCAAGAAGTTGTTGCGGACGGCGGATGAATAGAATCCCGTCGGGCTGAAGCGATTGAGGTAGACGTCGCCTTCCTTCAGGGTGAGAAGCTTGCGCTTCCACGCTTCGGAGATCGGGCTTTCTTTGGTCAAAAGCGGCCGCGTGCCGAACTGGAAGGCGATCGGCCCCAAATCGGGATTGCCGATCCAATCCTCCCATTCCCGCAAGCACCACACGCCGCCCGCCATGATGATCGGCGTCTCGCCCAGCCCGAATTCGCGCATCAGCTGGCGCAGCTCGAGCACGCGCGGGAAGGGCCGCTCCGGCTTTTCCGGGTTCTCGCTGTTGGTGATGCCGTTGTGCCCGCCGGCCAGCCACGGATCCTCGTAGACGACGGCGCCCATCAAATCGCGGAATTTGTGATAGGCGCGCTTCCACAGCGCGCGAAAGGCGCGCCCCGAGGAGACGATCGGATAATAATGAACGCCATAGCGCGCGCAGATCTCGGCGATGCGATAAGGCATGCCGGCGCCGCAGGTGACGCCGTTGACGAGGCCGCGCGCCCCTTCGAGCACCCCGTGAAGGATGCGCTCGGCCGCCGCCATTTCCCAGAGAATGTTCATGTGGACGCGGCCGCGGCCGCCGGCGTGCTCATGCGCCATGCGCGCCTGATGGATCCCACCGGCGATCGAGAAGCGGACCAGCTCCTCGTGCCGCTCGCGCCGCGTGCGGCCATGATAGATCTGCGGGTTCTTGCGGCCCTGCTCGTCGAAGCTATCGGCGTTGACGCCCGAGAAGGTGCCGACGCCGCCGCAGGCCGCCCAGGCGCCCGAACTCTCGCCATTGGACACGGAGATGCCTTTTCCGCCCTCGACGAGCGGAAGCACCTCGCGGCCCGACATGAGAACCGGGTTGAGGGTCTTCACGGGCTCCAGCCTCCCGTCGCCACTATAGCAGACATCATTGCCGCGCGGATAAGGCGGGCATTCACCCGCTCAGGACGCGGGCGCCTGCGCCGCTCTGCTGTCGTCGCGCTGGCGGCGCTCCTCGGCGAGCTTGGCGCTGATGTCTTCGCCGGTCGTCTGATCGACCTGCTTCATGCTGAGCTTCACCTTGCCGCGATCGTCGAAACCCAGCACCTTGACCTTCACTTGATCGCCGACCTTGACCACGTCGGTGGTCTTGCCGACGCGCTGCGGCGCCAATTCGCTGATATGGACAAGGCCGTCGCGCGCGCCGAGGAAGTTGACGAAGGCGCCGAAATCGACGGTCTTCACCACCTTGCCGGTGTAGATGACGCCCAGCTCGGGCTCGGCGACGATGCCGCGGATCCAGTCGATCGCGGCGCGCGAGGCGTCGGCGTCGACCGCCGCCACCTTGATCGTGCCGTCGTCCTCGATGTCGATCTTGGCACCGGTGACCTCGCAGATCTCCCTGATCACCTTGCCGCCCGAGCCGATCACCTCGCGGATCTTGTCCTTGGGAATGCTGATGGTGGTGATGCGCGGCGCGTTCGAGGAGACGCCCTCGCGCGCGGCGTCGAGCGCCTTCGACATCTCGCCCAGGATGTGGATGCGGCCGGCCTGCGCCTGCTGCAACGCGACGCGCATGATCTCTTCGGTGATCGAGGTGATCTTGATGTCCATCTGCAGCGCGGTGACGCCCTTCTCGGTGCCCGCGACCTTGAAATCCATGTCGCCGAGATGGTCCTCGTCGCCCAAGATGTCGGAGAGCACGGCGAATTTCTCGTCTTCCTTGATGAGGCCCATCGCGATGCCGGCGACCGGCCGCGCCAGCGGCACGCCCGCATCCATCAGCGAGAGCGACGCGCCGCAGACCGACGCCATCGACGACGAGCCGTTCGACTCGGTGATCTCGGAGACGACGCGAACCGTATAGGGGAATTTTTCCTTCTCGGGCAAAAGCGGATGAACGGCGCGCCAGGCGAGCTTTCCATGACCGATCTCGCGCCGGCCCGGGCTTCCCATGCGCCCCGCCTCGCCGGTGGCATAAGGCGGGAAGTTGTAATGGAGAAGGAAATGCGATCGGTATTCGCCTTCGAGCGCGTCGATGATCTGCTCGTCCTGGCCGGTGCCGAGCGTGGCGACGACCATCGCCTGGGTCTCGCCGCGGGTGAAGAGCGCCGAGCCATGCGCGCGCGGCAACACGCCGACCTCGACCGAGATCGGACGGATGGTCTTGGTGTCGCGCCCGTCGATCCGCGCCTTGCCGTCGAGAATGGCGCCGCGCACGATCTCCTTCTCGAGCTCCTTGAAGCATTTGCCGGCAAGGCTGCGCTCCGCCTCCTCGCTGAAGAGATCCGCGATCTTGGCCTTGGCCGCGTCGAGCTTGTTGGAGCGCGTCTGCTTTTCGCGCTCGGCATAGGCCGCGGCGAGGTCGCCCGCGACCGCGTCGCGCAGCCGCGCCGCGACCGTGGCCGCGCTCGCGGGTTTTTCGGGCAGATTCCAGGGCTCCTTGGCCGCCGCCTCGGCAAGCTCGATGATCGCCTGAATGACGGGTTGGAACGAGCGGTGCCCGAACATGACGGCGCCGAGCATCGCGTCTTCCGACAGCTCCTTCGCCTCGGATTCG
>JBJKPV010000290.1:0-13716 GCA_046706015.1 Allostellaceae bacterium
GCCTTTATCGATCGCCGATGCACCCTAGCGGCTCGGGATTCCGGGTCAACTTTGCTGTTGCATTCGGACTCGAGGTTGTAAACCATACCACCCGATGCGTGGCCGGCGAACGCCACGGAGCATGGAAAGAATCCGGCGGTCAGCGTGGTCCACGTCAAGTTCTCCCGACTCTTTCTTGTCCTCGCCGCGCCGCTCATCCTGTTGACGGCGTGCGCGACGCCGCCCAAGGATCCGGCCGCGCGCGCGCAGTTCGAGGCCAACAACGATCCGCTCGAGCCGATGAATCGTAAGATCTTCGAGTTCGACATGTTCCTCGACACCTGGTTCTTCAAACCCCTGGCGCAGACCTATGTCGCCGTCGTGCCGTCGATCGGACGCGAGGCGGTGCGCAATTTCCTCGGCAATCTTCACGAGCCGGTGATCTTCGCCAACAACGTCCTCCAGATCGAATTCTCGCGCGCCGGGACGACCGCCGAGCGGTTCGCCCTCAACAGCACCGTCGGGGTCGGCGGGTTGTTCGACGTCGCGAACTTGTGGGGCCTCCACAAGCAATCCGGCGATTTCGGCCAGACGCTCGCCCATTACGGGGTCGGCGAGTTCTTCTATCTGGTGCTGCCGATCCTGGGGCCCTCCAATCCGCGCGACGTGGTGGGCACAGCGGTGGACGGCTTTGCCGATCCTTTCTCCTATCTCGCCTATGATTACGGCGCGGACGTCGCGACCTATGCGCGCTGGGGCGCTGAAGGCGTCGATGCGCGGGCGCAAAACCTGCGGAATTTCGACGAGCTCCAGCGCACCTCGATCGATCTTTACGCGGCCGTCAGGAGCCTCTACCGCCAGCACCGCGCCAGCGAGATTCGTCACGGCGCGCCGGCACCGTCGCCGGTCAACATGAACGACCTCTACCAGGACCCGAACGCCGTGCCACCGAAGGACGGCGCGTCGGGCGAGAAGGGCAAGACCGCGCCGGCGCCCGCCGCGCACTGACCGCCGTTCTAACCGCTGGCGAGCTCCGCGGTCTTCTTCTTCAGCACGGCAACCAGCCCGCTCACGCCGTCGCGCCGCAGCACCGACGAGAATTCCGACCGCCTTGCGGCCAATTGGCTCACCGTGCCGCTTAGATAGACGTCGATGATGCGCCATTTGCCGGCAGCCTCGCGCAGCAGGTAGTTGAGCTGCACCGGACTGCCGTCGCTTTGGACGAGCTTGGTGTCGACGATCACGTCGTTGCCCGGCGCCGGCGCGGCCTTGGGCTCGACAACGAAGCGCTCGCCCGAATAGCCGTCGAACTGGCTCGCGTAGTTGGCGATGCTGAATTCGCTGAAGGCGTCGATCACATCCTGCCGCTGCGCGGCGGAAAAATTCTGCCATTGCAGACCGACGATGAGGCGCGTCATCAAAGGCAGGTCGAAAGCCTCGCGAATGGCCGGCGCCAAGAGCTTGCGGCGGCCGTCGAAGCCAAGCTTCGCGCCCCCTTTCATCGCCTCCAGCAGCACGTCGTAAAAATGCTGGACAATGGCCGCGGGTCCAGCCGCCTCGGCGGATGGCGCCGCAACGGCGGGCAAGACCGCGCCGCCCACAGCAAGGCCGACCAAGCCGGCCAGCACGTCACGCCGCCTCGTCATGCGTCGCGCTCCACCACGAAATGCGCCGCCTGGCGCAAGAGATCGGCACGGCCCTCGAAGGATTCCAGATGTGCGACCGCTTGGCGCACCAGGACGGCAGCCTGCGCCCGGGCGCGCTCGATGCCGAGGATCGACACGAATGTCGCCTTGCCGGCGGCTGCGTCCTGCCCGACCGGCTTGCCCGTGACCCCGGCCGCGCCTTCGACATCGAGCAGATCATCGGCGATCTGAAAGGCAAGACCCAGATCATGGGCGTAGCCGCGCAAGGCGAGCCGGCTCTCCGGCGGCGCCTTGCCGAGAATCGCGCCCGCCTCGCAGGCGAACGCGATCAACGCGCCGGTCTTCAGGCGCTGCAACCGCGTAACCGCGCCGATATCGAGGTCCGGACGATGCTCGGCGATGAGGTCGATCATCTGCCCGCCGACCATGCCATGGGCACCGGCGGCCTGCGCCAGCGACGCGACCAGCTCACAGCGCACCGCCGGGTCGCCATGCGTGTCGGGCTGCGACAAGACCTCGAAAGCCAAGGTCAGCAGCGCGTCGCCGGCGAGCACCGCGGTCGCGTCGTCAAAAGCCTTGTGGCAGGTCGGCCGCCCGCGCCGCAAATCGCTGTTGTCCATCGCGGGCAGATCGTCATGCACCAGCGAATAGGCGTGGACCAGCTCGATCGCGCAGGCCACCTGCAAGGCGCTGCGGCGCGAAACGGAGAAGAGCTGCGCGCTCGCCAGCACGAGGAAGGGCCGCAGGCGCTTGCCGGGTGCGAGCGCGGCATAGCGCATGGCTTCGAAAACGCGCGATTCGAGGCCGGACGGCACCGCGATAATCTTGTCGATCGCCGCGTCGGTGAGCTTGACCGTATCCGCGAGTGCCGCGGAAAGGCCAGCCTGCGATCCCCAGAATGGCTCACTCAAGGGCAAGCTTCTCGACGCCTGGCGTTTCGTCCGGGCCGATCACGATCTTGTCGACGCGCGCCTGCGCCTCGCGCAGCTTCGCCTCGCAATGGCGCTTCAACTGTGCACCCCTTTCATAGGCCGAGATTGCCTCGTCGAGCTTGACGTTGCCCGCCTCGAGCCGCTTCACAATCGCCTCGAGCTCTTGCAGCGCGCTCTCGAAACTCATCGCCGCGATCTCGGGCGGCGCGCTCGGTTCGGCCATCGACCCCTCTATTTGTCGCGCTCACTTTAGGGAGCCCGCCAAGTGAGGGCAAGCGCCGGACTGTGGCGCAAATGCGGCGCGATCACGCCGTCATGAGGCAACGCACATGCGTGGCGGCCGACGCGGCCAAGGCAGCGAGATCGTAGCCGCCCTCGAGCGTCGAGACGAGCCGGCCCTTGGCATGGCGCGCCGCCAGCGCGAGGAGCTGGTCCGTCACCCAGGCATAATCCGACTCGACCAGCATGAGTTCGGCCAGGGGATCGCTGCGATGCGCGTCGAACCCGGCCGAGACCAGCACGATCTCCGGCCGGAAGGCGTCGAGCGCGGGCAAGATCTCGCCACTATAGGCGGCGCGAAACTCGCGCCCGCCGCTCATCGGCGCGAGCGGAACATTGACGATGTTGCCGACGCCGCGCTCGCGCGCGCTGCCGGTGCCGGGATAGAGCGGCATCTGGTGTGTCGAGGCATAAAAGAGCGTCGCATCGTTCTCGAACGCGGCCTGCGTGCCGTTGCCGTGATGGACGTCGAAATCGACCACGGCGACGCGCTCCAGCCCGTGCGCTGCGCGCGCATGCGCGGCGGCGATGGCGATGTTGTTGAAAAGACAGAAACCCATGGCGTGGCGCGGCTCGGCATGGTGGCCGGGCGGACGCACGGCGCAGAAGACGTTCGCCGCCTCGCCCGCGATCACCGCGTCGACCGCGGCGACCACGGCGCCGGCCGCGCGCAGCGCCGCCTCGCCCGATCCGGGCGAGAGCACCGTGTCGGCATCGATCGCGGCATGTCCTTCGTGCGGTACGGCGGCGAGCAGCCGCTCGGCGAAATCGCGCGGATGGATCCGGGCGATATCGGCGAGTTCGGCGCGGGGTGCCTCGCCGCGCCGAAGCGCTTGGAATTCCGGCGTCTCGAGCGCCGCCATGACGGCGCGCAGCCGCGCCGGCGATTCCGGATGGTGGCGCCCGGGATCATGCGCCAAGCAGGCTTCGTGCGTGTAGAGCATCGTGGTCATCGCCATCTCCGGCGGCGTTCGATCGCCGCAGTATGACGCATCAGCGCCGAATGAGAAGATTCGGCGCGATTTGCCGGTGCTCCCAGCCGGCGCGCTCGAGTGCCGGCATTCGGTCCTCGGCCTCGGGATAGCCGAGGCAGAAATAGCCGACGAGCTTCCATTCAAGCGGCACCTCGAGCGCCGCGGCGACCTCGCGCGGATCGATGATCGACACCCAGCCCATGCCGATCCCCTCGGCCCGCGCCGCGAGCCAGAGCGTGTGGATCGCCGCGACCGTCGAATATTCTATCATTTCGGGCATGGTGACGCGGCCGAGGCCGTGGCCCTGTTCAGTCGTCGGATCGGCGAAGACGGCGAGATGGGAGGGCGCATCGTCGAGCCCCGCGAGCTTCAGGCGCGCATAAAGAGCGGCGCGGTCGGGCTGTTGCATCGCCAGCGCCGCCTCGTTGCAGCGCGCGAAATTGGCGCGGATCGCGCGCCGCCGCGCCGGCTCGTCGACGGTGACGAAGCGCCAGGGCTGGCTCAACCCGACCGAAGGCGCAAGCGAGGCGAGAGCGAGCAGGCGCGGCACGGCCTCGGGCGGCAGACGCTCGCGCCGGAAGCGCCGCACATCGCGGCGCCATTCGACCAGCATGCGCAGCCGAGCGCGAAATTCTTCGTCGAAAACCGGACCGAGCATCGCCGAACGAGGATAGCTCCTCTCATCTTCGCGTAAAGCGAGATCATGTCGCTTGCCGCGCGCGCGGCACGGCAGTATAGCGAAAGCGTGTGGAGCGGCACCGGTCGCCATTGCCGGCTTGAGCAGCGCGAAGGTGAGTGGCGCGGCGTGAAACGAAAGCGGGTCTTTAGCGCCGTCGGTTGCCTCGCGGTCTTGTGCTTGGCGACCCTGCATCCTTGCGGTCCGGCGGACGCGAAGGAAAAGACCGTCGCTATCACGGTGCGCGCCGGCAAGTCGGACAGCCCGAACTACCTGCTTGCGCGTCAGTTCTCGGCCGCGCTGGCGATCGGCACCAACGGCGCCTTCACGCTCGACGTAAAGGAGAGCCAAGGCACGGTTCAGAACGTCATCGACGAGCCGAAGAGCAGCGCCAACACGATCTTCATCACCTCGCATGCCGTGATCCGCCAGGCGCGCCGCGGGGCCAAGCCGTTCAAGAAGAACCCGGGCTATTTCGACATTCGCGGCCTCTTCCCGATCCCGTTCCAAACCGTGCATTGGGTCGTGCGGCGCGACAGCGGCATCCACACCCTCGCCGATCTCGCCGGTCATAGCTTCGTGCCCGGCAGCAAGGGCAGCATCAGCGAGCGCATGACCGCCGCCGCGCTTCAGGCGATCGGCATCGAGAAGAAGGTTCAGCTGCTCGATATCGACGTCGCACGCGCGCCCGCCGCCGTCATGGGCAACAAGGTGAGCGGCCTCGCGCTGGCCGGCAGTTTTCCGATCCCGATGATCAACGACATCGCCAAGGCGACGCCGATCCAGTTGCTCGGCTTGCAGCCGCCGACCGTCACCAAGATTCTCGCCGCCGACGACAACGCGGTGATGCAGGTGATCCCCAAAGGGACTTATCCGGGCGTCGATGCCGATGTCACCACGGTCGCCGTGCCGGCGGGCGTCTACGCCACCGTCCGGATGAGCGCCGCAGTGGCCTATGCGCTCACCAAGGCGTTCTGGACGCAGCACAAGTCGCTCATCAAGCGCAATCCGGCCTGGCAGGCCGTGACGGCGGAGACGGTCCCGGCGCTCGGCATCCGGCTTCACGCCGGCGCGTTGCGCTATTACGACGAAGCCGGAATCGCCCTGCCCAAATTCATGCGTTGAGACGCATCAGGCGCTGGGCCGCGCCCGGATCGCCGCGACGAAGAGCGCCAGCCAGCCGGCGATGAAGGCGCTGCCACCCCAAGGCGCGAAGATCACCCAGCCATGCGCCGCGCCCGCCGCGACCAGATCGAGGCTGCCGCAAAAAAGCGCGAGGCCCGCGACGAAAAGCCAGCCCGCGGCCAGCAGCCAAAGGCGGTGCGCGACGCGCTCAATGAGGAGGGCCAGCGCCAGCAACGCTGCGGCGTGAATAAGGCCGTAGCGCGCGGCGGTCGCGGCGAGTTCGGCGCGCTGGGGCTCGCCCGCGAGCGCATGCGCCGCGACGGCGTCGCCCGCGACGGAGAGCGCGCCGGCGAGCCCGGCGATGGCGAGAAAGATGCGCTCGACCGCCACCTGCGACCTCACGCGTGGGGATTGACCGGCGCGAGAAGCTCGGCGCGATGCGGATAGAAGAGGTAGGCGGCGAGGCCGGGCAAGGTCGCAATCACGACAATGCAGCGAAAGACGAGAAAGATCGTTCCATAGGGAATGCCGCTCGTCGCAGGCTCGAGCATGACGCAGGCCGATGCGAAAGCGCCCTCGCCGATGCCGAGCCCGCCCGGCGTGAAAGGCAGGCTGTTCGCGATCATGGCATAGACGCCGGCGATGCCGTATTCGACCACGCTGAGCCCGCCGAACTCCGTGGCCGCGGCGATGAGGATGACGGCGAGCGCGACGAGAAAGACGATGCCCACGGAAATCGCCAGCGCCAGCAGGACGGTCTGCCATTGCCGCGAATATTTCCTGAGCGCCTCGCCCGCGTCATCGATGATCGCCGCCAAATGATGCGAATGCCCGGCAAAAAGGCGATTGATGAGAAGTGCGATGCGATGACCGAAGGCAAAGAGCACCACGAGCGCGCCGAGAAAGAGCGCGGCGAGCGCGAACACGCTGTATTCGAGCACGCCGTAATGCGCGACCGGCCGGGTCAAGGTCGCGGCGACGCCGAAGAGGACGAAGGCGGTCAGCCCGATCAGCCGATCGATGAAGATAGACAGCAAGGCGCTGGTGCGGCGCCCATGCGAGGCCTGAAAGATATAGACGCCGCGGACAATGTCGCCGCCCGCCGCGCCCGGCAGAAAGGTCGCGAAGAACGCGCCCATCGCGGTGATGCGCACCGTGTCCCAGAGGTGCAGCACCAGGCCCTGCGAGCGCAGCAGCAGGTGCCAGCGCAGCCCCGCCACCGGCAAGGTCACGAAGGACGTCAGCGCGGCCAGAGCGAGGAGGCCCGGATGTGCCAACGCCTGGCGCAGCTCGTCGAGATCGATGAGGCGGAAATAGAACAGCGCACCGAGCAGCAGCAGCCCCGCCGCGATCCGCGCCGCCTTCATCGCCAAGCCGCTATTCCTTCCGATCCTTGCCGCCGCAAGGTGATGAGCGTCACCTCGCCCGGGCAGTTGTAGCGCAAGGGCACGCCGCTCGCACCAAGCCCATGGCTCGTATAGCCGATCATGCGTCCCGCGCGCCATTCGCCGCGCGCGGCGAAACGGCAGCGCCGCAGCCGGGTGAAGATCGGACGGCCATTGGGCAGGCACAATTGTCCGCCATGCGTGTGGCCGCAGAGATAGAGCGCATAATCCGCGGCCGCGGCGTGGTCCACCATCTCGGCCGAATGAACAAGCGCAATGCGAAACCCCTCCGGCGCGGCCGCGAGCGCGCGCGGCGCGGCCGGCGTGTAGTAGCGATGGACGTCGTCGAGGCCGGTGACGATGATGCGCTGTCCGCCGCGCTCGAGCCGCGTCGAGCCGTTGATGAGGACGGTGAGCCCCAGCCGCTCAAGCGCGTCGGCCAACTCGGCCGGGTCGTGATTGCCAAGCACGGCGAGGCGCTCGCCCTTCACCTTCAGCCCCTCGAGCAGAGCGGCGAGCGGCTCGACCGAGTGATGAAGCGGCGCGCGATAATCGCCGTGAACATCGCCGGTGAGCGCAAGGAGATCGACCTCGATCGCGGCCAGCATGTCGCGCGTCACCTCGACGAGGCCCGGCAAATAATCGAGATGCGTGTCGCTCAAATGGAGGATGCGGTAGCCGTCGAAAGCGGGCGGCAGGTCGGGAAAAGCGAAGCTCAACTCGATGAGACGCGGCGCGAGCGCGTTGCGCAAGCCGCGCGCGTGGAAGCGGCCGAGCCGGGCCGCGACGGCGAAGGCGTCGACACCATAGGTGAAGAGCGCGCTGCGCCAATGCGGCCTGGTTCCGTCCGGGCTCGAATCATGCTGCCGCCGCTCGATGAGGCGCCGCCGCTCCGCCCAGATCTCGCGCTCGGTGCCGGGCGAGAGGACGATGGCGGCCTCCGCGTCGCGCTGATGGGACACGGACCGGATCGGCACGGCGGAATTCATGGGGGTACGGCCTCGAACAGGCGGAACGGCGATCTCTATCCTCGGAGATCGCGGTTAAGCAAAAATGAACGAATCCGCGTCTGGCGACAAGACCGGCGCGTCGCTATAAGGCAGCGATCACCGCCCGGGAGGATCGCCATGCCGAGCTTCGACATCGTCTCGCGGCTCGACCTCGCCGAGGTCGACAACGCGCTCGCCGGCCTCGCCCGCGAAATCGCGACGCGGTTCGATTTCAAGGGCAGCCAGTCGAAGGTCACGCGGCAGGAAACCGCCTTGACCATCCTCGCCGATGACGAGATGAAGCTGCGTCAGGTGCAAGAGCTGCTGCGCGTGCACATGACAAGGCGCAAAGTCGATCCGGGCGTGCTCGACTTCAAGCCGCCCGAGAAGGCCGCCGGCCAGAGCCAACGCCAGATCGTGGCCCTGCGCCAGGGGATCGACCAGGACCTGGCCAAGCGGATCGTGCGCGAGATCAAGGATGCCAAGCTCAAGGTGCAGGCGGCGATCCAGGGCGATGAGCTGCGCGTTTCCGGCAAGAAGCGCGACGATCTTCAGACGGCGATCGCACTGGTGCGCGGCTTGAAGCTCGAGCAACCGCTGCAATACGTCAATTTCCGCGACTAGACGCCAGCGGGAACGGCGCCGGCCAAGCTCGGCAGCCGGGCGCCGCTCTTGCCTTGGCGCGGCCGAGCCGATAGAAGCAGCGATCGGCCCCTCGCGTCCCCTTCGTCTAGAGGCCCAGGACACCGCCCTCTCACGGCGGTAACACCGGTTCGAATCCGGTAGGGGACGCCAATCGAATCAATGAGATGATAGAGTGCGGGAATTCTCTTCCCCAACGCTCCCCCAATCAATAATTTGGGCCGCGCAAAATGAGGCGGCGTTTCATCTCAGCGGCAACAACGCCGTCCCCAACAAGCGACCCGCTTCAAAAAGATCGGCTTGCAAGTCTGCACCGACGTGTCGGGAACGAGGTCACGCCCGCACAAACGCCATAGTCCGACCATGCGCCGCACGGCAATCCGTCGCGACGGAATGCCTCAGCGTTACATCGCGAAGTGTCTCCTTCGCGACGATCGGCGGCAACGCCCGCCGCGCACCCTTGCATCGCGGCTCCAATGACCGCCTCGCGGTGGCGAATGCCGACACCAGCCCCCATGTCAGATGAGGGCCATCGGCCGACCGCACGATTCCCGCAGAATTTTGTGAGGCGAAGAGATTGTGACGATTGCGTGTCCCGACTGCGGATTGTTGGAAGATCTGCCACCATTGTCACCGCGCAGCCGGGCGGTGTGCCGCCTGTGCCGGGCAGACCTCGAACTGCACGATGGCCGCAGCGTCGCGGCGGCACTGGCCTGTTCGGTGTCGGGCCTTCTGCTTTTGTTCCCGGCAAACCTATTGCCGTTGGTCCATCTTCGCCTGTTCGTCTTCCACGGTGAGAACACGATCTTCGGCGGCATCGCTCTGCTGTGGAGCCATGGGTGGGTTTTGCTCGCGGGGCTCAGTGGCGCATTTGCCCTGATCTTTCCGTTTTTCCGTTTCGGTCTCTTGTCCCTGACCCTCGCGACCCTGAAGCTCGGATACCGGCCATTCTGGCTTGGGCGCGTGTTTCGTTGGGCGGTGCGGCTCGATATCTGGGCCATGCCCGATGTGTTCCTGTTGGGCGCCTTTATCGGTTACTACCGGCTGATCCATGTCAATGCGCTCAATGTCAGCCTCGGCATCGGCGGCATGTGCTTCATCGCTGCGGCCTTTTTGGCAATGCTGTCCCGCGCGGCGATCGACCGGCGCGCGGTGTGGCGTGCTCTCGCGCCGGAGGCGCGGGCGATACCCGGGCAGGCAACTCTATCCTGCGTTCATTGCGACCTAGTTCAACCGCTGTCACGTGAAGGGCAGCCCTGTCCGCGCTGCGCGGCCCGGCTTCATGCTCGCAAACCCGATGCGATGATTCGCACCACGGCACTGCTTATCACTGCCTTCGCTCTGATTTTCCCGGCCAACTTCCTGCCGATGAATATCACGACACAGCTGGGCACGCGTGTGAGCTACACGATCTTCCACGGCGTTCGGGCTCTCTTTGACGCCGGGCTGTGGCCGCTTGGCTGTTTGGTCTTCTGCACGAGCATTCTGATTCCGATCGGCAAAATCCTCGTCGGCCTCTGGTGCGTTGCGTCGGTGCGGTGGCGATCACGCAGACACCTCGTGATCAAGACGAAGCTTCTCCGTCTTAGCGCCGAACTCGGTCGCTGGTCTGAAACCGATCCGTTCGTAATCGTCTTCTTCGTGCCGTTGATGCACTTTGGGGCGCTGGCCCAGGCGGACGCCTCTTGGGGCACAACGGCGTTCATGATGATGACATTCATGACACTCATCGCAGCGGAAACGTTTGATCCAAGGCTGATGTGGGATGCCGTCCAAGAGGCGCCGGCATGAGCGATGGCTACGGCCCAAATGACAATGACGCCGCGCGCGCCAATCCGCGCGCACCAGCAGATGTCCATGACGGCCGCACGACGGCTCATGTTGTCCGGGGCTGGTGGCCGGGCTGGATCTGGGCGGTTCCCATCGCCGTCGTGCTGATCGTCGGCTGGCTGGGCTTGCGCCATCTCACGAATGGCGGCGAGAACATCACCGTCACTTTCCCGGACGCTCACGGAATCAAAGCACAGAAAACAAACGTCGTTTACCGCGGTCTTGCGATCGGCCAAGTCAAGAGCGTCGCTCTCGACAAGGCGGGGGACGGCGTTATGGTCACGGCGAACATCGATGACGACGCCGAACGTTTCTTGAGAAGCGAGACCCGTTTCTGGCTTCGCGGCGCCCATCCGAGCCTCGAGAATCCGTCCTCTCTGGGCGCGATACTGTCGGGGCCGACAATCGTGATGGCACCAGGGGCCGGGAAACCGGCGACCCATTTTGCCGGCTCGGTCGACAAGCCAATCGCGCCGGCTCATGCGCATCCGCAGTCTTATATCGTGATGTTCAAAGGCGCGGCGGGAGCGCTCCGGCGCGGGGATAAGGTCACGCTGCGCGGCTTCACCATCGGCAAGGTCACGGATGTTGGCTTCCGTTACGATGTCGAAACCGGCGCGCTGTCGACGCCGGTCACCCTCGCGATTTATCCCGCGCGCTTTCATCTTACCGGCATCACGAATCCGGGTCGCCCTGCGGCTTTGCGTACCGCCTTGGCGATGCTCATCGGGAAAGGCCTCCGGGCTCGGCTCGAACGAGACCCGCCACTGATCGGCGCTTACCGCGTCACTCTCGATATGGTCCAGGGCGCACCCAGCGCCTCTTCCTCGCAGATGGACGGCAAGCCGGTGATCCCTGCGGCCGCTAGTGGCGGGCTGGGCGCTGTCATTTCCCATCTCAACCAAGTTCCGGTCGACCAAGTCGCGCAGAATCTGCTCGACATCACGCATCATGTCGACTCGCTGGTCTCGAGCCCGCACCTTGAGGATGCAATCTTCCAACTGGACGCTGCGCTCAAGCAGTTCCACGACACGGCGGCTGATGCCGGACCTAAGCTGACGCGGCTTATCGCGACGCTGCATCGGACGGCGACCGAGCTTGATCGGACGGTCAAATCTGCTCGCCGTATCGTTGGAGGAGAAGCGAGCCAGAACGGACTGCAGCGGGCGGTGAGAGAGCTGACCGAAGCCGCGCGGTCCGTGCGCGAACTGGCAGATTATCTGGACAGGCATCCCGGTGCTCTGATCCGAGGCAGGTCCGGGGGGTAGCGATGCGCATAGCATTGGCGCTGGCAACGGCCTTGTTGCTCACGGGTTGCGGCGCGAGCCCGAAGACCCAATACCATATACTCGATCCCGTCTCAGGCGTGCAGGCGCCGGAGCGTATTTCACAGCCGGTATCGGTGTCGGCCGTCCATATTCCGGCTTCGCTCGATCGCCGTGAGATGGTGCTCAGCGAGAGTGGCAACCGCGTGCAAATCTCGGGGACCGACCGATGGGCCGGCCCGTTGGGTTCGATGGTGCGGCGTATTCTTTCCCAGGACCTCGCCGCGCGCCTGACGGGCAGCCTGGTTATCATGCCCGACGCGCCGGCGCCGTCACACGTCACCCAAGTCGTCGTCACGGTCAACCAGTTCGGGCCACAGGCCGAAGGTTCAGTCGCGCTTGGCGCCGATTGGTCCGTGGTCGCTCCGGAAAGCGGTGAATTGGTACTGATGCGTCACGTTCATTTCACGAATGAAAATAGGGTGCGAGGTGCGAACGCGATCGCCGCCGCGATGAGCCGCCTGCTGGGCAGGCTGGCCGACGACATCGCCGCCACCTTGGCCACCCGTGGCACAAGTCACGGGAATTGATCGCCACCGACGCAGCGATCGGCGCTAGTCGATAGAACGTCGTGATCGGCCTTGCTTAGAGATCTTCGGTGCATGCGCCCGATTGGCATCCGAAGGGACGAATTGTGTCGAGGTGACCACGCCAATCGATCGACGGAAAATACCTTCGCGCGGCGCGATCTTGCGTCGGTCTAGGACGGAGCGGCGATGTTTTGCGCCGCGCTAAACCGCGTGATAGATGCGCCGATAGCGGGCGACGCGCCGGGTCTGATCCCAAAACTCGACGGCGTCGTAGCGGCATCTTTCCTCGCAGCAGCACCGTTCAGCGAGCAGCGTTTTCGCCTCGCACGCCGCGGTGACGTCGTCGAGAGAAACGAAATGGCTCACCACGCCGCGGACATGAGCCTGAGCATCGACGAAATAGCAGCAATAATCCGTCAAGGCCCAACTCCTCATGCCTCGCCTGCTGGCGATGCAGGTTTTGCTCTTTGACGATGAGGTTGTCGCGCCGACGACATCATGCGTAATTGACCCAAGTCAAGCGCGGCCGCAAAAGGTTCGGTTCGGTCATGGGCGGGAGCAGAAGCGGCCCATGCCGCCGCGGATCACAGCCGCCCGCGCTGTGCCCACCGGGGGCGCCTCGCCTCCAGCCGCCGCCACGGCTGCGCGAGCTATGCAATGGGTGGAAAATAGTTGTTCGTGTTATATCATTCTCAGCGGAGACGTGATCGCGAGGTGCGCCTGGTGCGTGGGTTCATCGCCGCTGCTGCGGGCAAAATATATCGGCTCTTTGCCAGCGAGCAGAACACGCGGATTTCACAGAGCCTGATCGGCATGCTGCTCGCCGTGACGGTGATGGGCGCCGTCATGTATGGGCTTTTCGACGCGGCGCGGATCATTCGTCCCGTGGCGCGCGTCGAACGCTTCTTCGGCGTCGAGGTATTGCACGGCGGCGCCGCGACGACGGAAGTCGCCCGCCCGGTCGAGCCGGAGAACAGTGCTCGGCGGTGAGCGCGCGCACCAACCGCCCGAGACGCAGGGATGACGCCTTGTCATGCGACAATGTCGTCCTTGGCGGCAAGGTGTCGCCGTTGCCGAGCCGCAAGAGAACGCCTTAGAGCGCGCAAGCGGCGGCGCTTTCCGTCTCTCGTGTGTGATCAGGATTACAGGGATTTAAGATTCGCGGCTCGCGAACGCCGCGCCTTGCTTTGATGCCAATGCAAGTTAGATATAGGCAAAGATCGCCATCGACGAGCATTGGCGGCAAAGGCGGACAGGCAGAATGAATAGCGTTGGTCACCTCGAGGTGTCGCAAGATGGGTACGCGGCCGGCAGGGTTCCGGTATCGCCGGCGCAACTTTGGCGCTGGCTCGCCCCCGGCCTTGCTGGCGTCGCGCTGGTCCTGGCGTTTCTCATCGGCCTCTG
>JBJKPV010000291.1:0-12105 GCA_046706015.1 Allostellaceae bacterium
GGCGACACCCGAGGATGGCCGCTACGTCGAGGCGATCCAGCTTTTGATCGGCAAGCCCATTCCGACGATCGGCGTGCCCGGGGTCGATGCGCAGGAATTGAGCCAGGACGAAGCGCCGTCGCGCGGCGGCCGCAATCGCGGGCGCAGCCAACGCGGCGGCAAGAGCGACGGCCGCGGCGCCCCCGAGCGCCGTCACGCGCATGCGCAGGAAGCGCCCAAGCCCCAGGCACCGGCACCGAAGCCGCGCGAGCGCAAGCACGCGCCGGCGCGCGAAACCGCCTTCGCACCGGTCACGATGAATCCAGAATCCGAGCTCGGCGGTAATGTAACCAAGCTGCCGCGCCGCGAGGAGCGCCATCGCGACGAGCACGACGACGATCGCCGCGTCGTCGGCTTCGGCGATCACATGCCCGCTTTCCTCGGCCGTTCGCGCGCACGTCCGCTGTAAATCCCGTCCGGGGCTGGCGCCCGTCCAGCATCGCATTATGATGGTGCCACCGGACAAACGAGGCGGCGCCATGAAGACGATCTTCGTGATGATGAAATGCGATCTCGGCAAGGCCTATCGGGTTGCCGAAACCGCGGTCGAGACGATCGAGGCCGTCTCGGAGGTCTATTCCGTCTCCGGCCAATACGATCTCTTACTCAAATGCTATCTGCCCGACGACATGGACACCGGTCACTTCGTCGTTGAGCATCTGCAAAAGCTCGCGGGTGTGCGGGACACCTTCACGATCAGCGCCTATAAGGCGTTTTCGCAGGACAAGGCTTGAGTACGGCGACCTCGGACATGCATGTCGCGATTGTCGGCGCGGGCCATGCGGGAGGCCGCGCCGCCGAAGCGCTGCGCGCGGCCGGGCACAAAGGGCGCATTACGCTGATCGGCAGCGAGACCTATCCGCCTTATGAGCGCCCGCCACTCTCGAAGGAGCTGCTCGCAGGCGACATCCATCACGAGAAGACCTTCATCCGGCCGGCCAACTATTACGACGAGGCCGGCATCTAACTGATGCTCGGCGCGACCGTCTCCGCGATCGATCGCGCGGCGCAACGGCTCGCACTTGATGGCGGCGGCACCATTCCCTATGACGCATTGCTGCTGACCACCGGCGCGCGGGCGCGCCGTCTGGCACTTCCCGGGGGCGAGGGCAGCCGCGTCTTCTATCTGCGCGATATCGACGATGCGCTGGCGCTGCGTGAGCGTCTCACGGAAGGAACACGCCTCGTCGTCATTGGCGCGGGCTTCATCGGCCTCGAAGTCGCCGCCACGGCGAGGAAGCGCGGCGCTTCCGCCACAGTGCTTGAGCTCGCGCCTCATCCGCTCGGCCGCGTCGCCGCGGTCGAGATCGGTCAGTATCTCGCCAGCCTCCATCGCGCCAAAGGTGTCGATCTCCGCACCGGCGTCAAAGTCACTGCGATCGAGGATATGGGCGACGCGCTGCGCGTGACGGCCGAAGGATGCGAGCCGGTCATCGCCGATTACGCCGCGATCGGGATCGGCGCACAGCCCAACACAGAACTCGCCGCCGACGCCGGGATTGAAACCCGCGACGGCATCCTCGTCGATGAATTCGGACGCAGCAGCGATCCGGCGATCTACGCCGCGGGCGACGTGACGCGGCATCTGAACCCGCTGCTCGGACGGCATATCCGTCTCGAGGCTTGGCAGAATGCGCAAAACCAGGGCATCGCCGTCGCTAAGATCATCGCCGGCGGCGACGCGCCCTTTTCCGAAGTCCCGTGGTTCTGGACGGACCAATACGAGGTCAATCTGCAAATGTCCGGGGCGCCGGATCGCTGGGACCGGCTCGTCTGGCGCGGCGAGCCGACTGAGCCCGGTTTCACGCTGTTCCAATTGCTCGACGGCAAGGTCGTGGCCGCCGTCACGGTCAACAACATGCGCGACATGCGTTTTGCCAAGATGCTGATCCAGCGCGGCAAGATCGTCGATCCCGCGGCGCTCGCCGACAAGGCCGTAAAGCTTCAGGACCTCGCGCGCTGAGCTTGCCAAGGCCGCCTGCGCACGCCAAATTGCACGGCGCTGAACGATAAAGCGCGAGGATGGACGATGGCGGAGACGAATAGCGGCGAATGGGTCACGGTCGCCGAGAAGGCGGCGGTCGCCGAGGGCGAGATGAAGGGCGTCACTGTCGGCAGCCAAGAAGTCGCACTCTACAATTTGAGCGGCGAGATTTACGCGACCGACAATCTGTGCACCCACGCCTTCGCGTTTCTCTCCGATGGCTGGCTCGATGGCGAGGAAGTGGAATGCCCGCTTCACGCCGGCCGCTTCGAGATCAAGACCGGCAAGGGGCTGGGCGCGCCCATCCCCTGCGACATCAAGACTTATCCCGTGCGAATCGAGAACGGCCAGATCCAGGTCAAGCTCGGCTGACGCGGGCGCTGCGCGTCCCGAGTCGCGGGCGCGAGCCGTGCGGCCCGTTCCAATATCACGCAATCAGGGATGATTATTTCGGCAACGTGCGTCGACTCGTGTCGGGCGGGGCGTTTCGCGCGCCGCCGTGCACACGACGCCGCCACAATGCGCCAAACGCAGCGAGTCGCGACATTCGCGATGGCAGAAAGCCTTGCTATTTGCTAGTTTCTCGCCTGCCCGACCGGTTCGTTGGGACAATCCATATCCGAACGGAGACAGACAATCATGGCCGCTAAGAAGACGGGAAAGACACCAGCCACCGTCACGTTGAAGCATCTCGCCGCCGCCATTGCCGAAGATCACGAGCTCGCCAAGAAAGCCGCTGAGGGAATTCTCTCCGACACGGTCTCGCTCATCGTCAAGCATCTGAAGAGCGGACAGCGCATCCGCCTTGGCGGGCTGGGCATTCTCGTGGTGAGAAAGCGCGCCGCACGCATGGGCCGCAACCCGGCCACCGGCGAAGCCATCAAGATCAAGGCCAGCAAGCGCGTTGCCTTCCGTGCCGCCAAGGATCTGAAGGAAGCGATCTGATCACGAGGAAAGGCTGGATGCGCGCCGCTAGCGTGGCGCGGAACGCGCATCCGGCCTTCCTAACGACGCGCGGCGCCGCGGATTGCCTGCCACAGGCGACCGGGCGTCGCAGGCAGATCGAACTGATCGACCCCGGCGCGGCGTAGCGCATCCGCAACGGCATTCATGCAAGTCGGCAAAGCGCCGACAGCGCCCGATTCCCCCGCACCTTTCGCGCCTAGGAAATTGTTCGGACTCGGCACGCCGCCATCGAAGGTGCGCAGGCCGCGCAGCAGATCCGCGCGCGGCATGACGTAATCCATGAAACTGCCGGCAAGCATCTGACCGCTCTCCATATCGTAGTGGCAATCCTCGCCGAAGACATGGCCGGCGCTATGCACGATGCCACCGTGCAGTTGCCCTTCGGCAAGCTGCGCGTTGATGAGATTGCCGCAATCGTCGACGGCGGTATAGGCGACGACCTCGGCGACGCCGGTCTCGGCGTCGATCTCGATTTCGGCGACATGCGCGCCGCTCGGAAAAGCGCGCGCCGCCGGCACTTCGGCGATGGTGTCGAGCGGGTGGGCCGCGCCGCCGGCGTGGCGCAGCACGATCTCCGACAAGCTGATCGTCTTGTCGGTTCCTTTGACGATGTAGCGGCCGTCGCGGAACTCGACATCGAGCGGGGACGCTTCGAGCGCCTCGGCCGCGAGCGCCAAGCCCTTTTTCACGATCTCCTCGGCCGCCACCTTGAAGCCGCTACCGGCGGTCATGCCGGTGCGCGAACCGATCGCCGCCGCGCCCATGATCGTCGGCCCATCCGGATCGCTCGGTCGGACATCGATCCGCGCCGGATCGAGGCCGGTGATGTCGGCGACCAGTTCGGAAAAGACCGTCTCATAACCCTGTCCGCTCGCCGTCGCGGTCAGATAAAGCCGCGCGATCCCGTTCTTGTCGAACTGCACCGCGACTTGGTCCTTGGGCACGCCGCCGCCGCCCGAAGGCTCGATGAAGACGGCGCAGCCAATGCCGCGCAGCTTGCCTTCGCGCGCCGATGCCGCGTGGCGCGCCGCGAAATCGCACCAGCCGGATTCTGCTTCGGCGCGGTCGACGAGCGCGGCGAAATCCCCGCTCTCGAACACCGTGTTGGTATGCGTCTTGTACGGCATCTTCTCCTTGGCGATGAGATTGCGTCGGCGCAAGTCGAGCGGATCGATGCCGAGTTCCTTTGCCGCCTCGTCGACGAGACGCTCGATGATGAGCGCGGCTTCGGGCCGGCCGGCGCCGCGGAACGCGCTTGTCGGCGCGGTATTGGTGATCACCTGGCGGTGGCGGCCATAAAACGCCTCGACCTCGTAAACGCCCGAGGAAATGCTCATCCCGTTGGACGTATTGGTCATCGCACCAGCCGAGCTCAGATAGGCGCCGGAATCGCACAGCCAATTGGTGCGGAAGGCGAGGAACTTACCGTTCTTGTCGACGCCAAGATCGCCCGCAACGCGAATCGCGCGGCCGTGAAAATCGGTGAGAAAATCCTCCGAGCGCGTCGAGGTCCATTTGAGCGGCTTGCCGAGCACCTTGGCGGCGTGGAGCATCAGCGCGTTCTCGGGAAAAGGCTGCGTGCGCGAACCGAAGGCACCGCCGACATCAACCATATGGACGCGGACCAAGGACGGCTTCACGCCGAGCATCACGGCGAGCGCATCGCGCATCGCCGGTCCGCCCTGGTTACCGCAGCGGATCTCGTAGTGCTGCGTCGCCGAATCGTACCAGGCGAGCACCGCGCGCGGCTCCATCGGCGTGGGTGCCACGCGCGGGCTTTCGAGCGCGATGCTGACGACGTGATCGGCGCGCGCCAACGCCGCCGCCGCCTTGGCCTCGTCGCCATATTCGACGTCGAAGCAGACAATGCCGGGGATGTTCGGATAGATCGCCGGCATCTCGGCCGCGAGCGCCTTGTCGAAGCCGATCGCGGCCGGCAAATCCTCGTAATCGATCTCGACCAATTCGGCAGCGTCGGTCGCCTGATGCGGCGTGCCGGCGATCACCATGACCACGACCTCGCCGACGAAGCGCACGCGCTCATCGGCCAGCAGCGGCCGCTCCGGCACCAGGATCTTTGCGCCACCGCGGCCGGTGAAGGGCATCATCGGCGGCATTTCGCGCAAGCCCGCGCCCGCCACGTCCTTCGCGGTCATGACGGCGATCACGCCGGGGCTCTTCTCGGCGGCGGCTTTGTCGATGGCGCGAATCCAGGCGTGGGCGCGGTCGGAGCGGCGGAACGCGGCGTAGAGCTGCCCCGGCAGGTTCCAGTCGGCGGTATAGCGCCCATGACCGGTGGTGAAACGCTGATCCTCCCGCCTTCCGGCAAACTTAGTCGTCATCGAGCCACCCTCTTTTCTGGTTTTCGCGATCATTTAAGCAGGCACGCAGCGTCGAGGGCAACGTTTGATGCGCTTGTCGGCAGGGCCCCGCATTTTCTATTGTCCTGTTAACAACTCGAGGGAGGCGACCATCAAAGCCATCATCCTGCGCGAATTCGGGCCGCCCGGCGTGATGCGGCTCGAAGAGGTGCCGACCCCGGAGCCGGGTCCGGGCGAGGTCCTGATCGAGGTCGCTGCGGTCTCGGTCAACCGGACGCTCGATTGCATCGTGCGCTCGGGCAAATATCCGAGGCCGGTGAAGCTCCCCCATATCCCCGGTGTCGATCCGGTCGGGACCGTCGTCCTGCTTGGCAAGGGCGTCACCAACCGCAAGCTCGGCGACCGGGTGGCGGTCTCGCCCCATCTCGGCAAGCCGGGCGGGCCGCTCAACCTTCTCGGCATCGATTGCTCGGGCGGCTATGCCAAATACGTGAAGCTTCCGGCGGCAAACACGTATCTGCTGCCCGAAAAGCTCGACTTCCACACTGCGACGGTGGTCGCGCGGCATGCGCCGCTGGCGCACAACATGCTCCACGACAAGGTGAAACTCCAGCCCGAGGAATGGATGTTGGTGATGGGTGCGGCCGGCGGGCTCGCCAGCTTCATCGTCCAATTCGGCCACCAAATCGGCGCCAAGGTGATCGCCGCCGCCGGCACCGACCACCACGTCGAGGTTGCCGAGGGGCTGGGCACGAAATGGGGCGTCAATTACCGCACGCATGATTTGACCGCCGAGGTGATGAAGATCACGGGTGGCAAGGGCGTCGACGTGGTGTGCGAGAATATCGGCGATCCCGAGCTTTTTCCCAAGGCCTTCGCCGCGCTCGGCAATCGCGGCCGGCTGGTGACGGCCGGCGGCCATGGCGGCGGCACCGTGCCGCTCAGCATCTTCAACCTCTACGTCAAGGGCATCACGATCTTCGGCAGCACGACCCAGACCGACAATGACATGGAGATGAGCCTCAACGCCGCCGGCGAAGGCCATCTGCGCGCGCTGATCGATCAGGTCCTGCCGCTTGAGGAAGCCGCGCACGCGCATGAGATCGTCGAAGGCCGCGGCGGCACCGGCAAGGTCTTGCTGGAGCCGTGATAGGGTTCTTATTGTCGAGCGGCGCGACGCGGGGGAGGCTTCCATAAAAGCGATCGTTATTCGTGAATTCGGCCCAGCCGAGGTGATGAAGCTCGAGGAGGTGCCGACGCCCGATCCCGGGCCGGGTGAAATCCTGGTTCAGGTCGCCGCCGTTTCGGTCAACCGCACCCTCGACATTATCGTGCGCACCGGCAAATACGCGCGGCCGGTCAAGCTGCCGCATGTCCTCGGCGTCGATCCGACCGGGACGGTGGTGGCGCTCGGCAATGGTGTGAGGAAGCGCAAGCTCGGCGAGCGGGTCTGCATCTCGTCGCGGCGGATGCCGCGCGGCCCCGGCGGCGCGATGAAGATGCTCGGCATCGACAGCTGGGGCGGCTATGCCGAATACGTCATCTTGCCCGAAGACATCACGACCAAGATTCCCGATGCGCTCGATTTTCACACCGCGACGGTGGTCGCCCGCCATGCGCCCCTCGCCTTCAACCATGTGCGCGCGAAGGCGGCGCTGAAGCGAGACGACTGGGCGCTGGTGATGGGCGCGGCTGGCGGGTTGGGAAGCCTCATCACCCAGGCTGCCGCCTTCTACGGCGCGCACGTGATCGTCGCCGCGGGCGCCGACAGCCGGGTCGAGGTGGCGCGCGGGCTTGGCGCCGAATTCGGCATCAATTACCGAGCCGAGAACCTCACCGAGGCGGTGATGCGGATCACCGGTAATCGCGGCGTCGACGTCGTGTTCGAGAATATCGCCGATCCGGAGCTCTTCCCGCAGGCGCTCGCCTCGCTGCGCCGCGGTGGCATGCTCGTAACCGCCGGCGCCCATGCCGGGCCCATCGTGCCGCTCAATGTGAGCACGCTCTATATGAACGCGTTGAGCGTCATCGGCACCACCGAGCACACCGAAGAGGACGTCGCCGCCGCGCTCGACGCGGCGAGCAAGGACCGGCTCAAAGTGCTGATCGATCGCGTTTTGCCGCTGTCGCAGGCAGTCGAAGCGCATCGCATCGTCAGCGAGCGCTCGGGCACAGGCAAGGTCCTGCTCGTTCCGGGATGAGCGCCTCCTTCCCCGCCTTCGATCATCTCGTCATCAACGCGGGCGCACGGCTCGACGCAGCGGAAGCCTGTTATCGCGAACTCGGCTTTCAGCTTACGCCGCGCGGCTATCACACGCTCGGCTCGATCAATCACTGCGCGGTCTTCGCGACCGATTATCTCGAGCTGGTCGGTACCGATCCCAAGGCCCAAGCCGTGCGCGCCGAGCTGTTGCGTTTTCCCGAAGGCCTCAACGGCATCGTTTTCGCCACCGACGATGCGGCCGGCCTCTATGCAAGGCTCAGCCGCGCCGGCGCACCGGTCGAGCCGCCGATGGATTTCTCGCGGCCGGTGGTCTTGGCCGACGGAACACACGAGGCGCGCTTTCGCACGGTGCGCGTCAAAGCCGAGGCGGCGCCCTACGGGCGCGTCTATTTCTGCCAGCATTTCACGCCCGAACTCGTCTGGCGCGATGAATGGCGGCGCCATCCCAATGGCGCGACCGCGATCGCGCGCGCGGTCATCTTGGCGCGCGAACCCGACAAGACCGCCGCGCTCTATCGCCAACTTTTCGGCGAAAAGGCTCTGGCGCCGGTCGCCGACGGCGTCAGCCTCGCGCTTGGGCCGGCCCGGCTCGACATCCTGACGCGGGCTTGGGGCGTCTCCGCTGAAGGCGAAGATCGGCTACTGGGATTTGCAATCCGCGGACGGGGTGCGCCGAGGCTCGTCCAGCCGAGCAAGGCCTTCGGCGCCGCGCTTGAATTCGTCGCCTAGACTATGATCGCGTGAATCATGGTCTAAGCTTTTGAATCGAGAGCACGATCCACATATCGGAAAGAAGCTGGCTGCTTCTCTCCGATACGATCGAGCTCTACGCTGGCGGCTTGGCCGCGAATTTCGAGCCGCGCACGCACATCTTGCCGCACTCGTCCTGCCACAGACGTTCGGTCCGATGTAGATGGCCGATCGCACGCGCGACTGCGTTGAACGTGTACTCGCGAAAATGCTCGCCGATATCGGTGTAGTAGACCGGCTCCTTGTCGATGAGCGCGAGGATCTTGTCGGCGAGCGCCGCAATCGCCGCGTCATCGCCGCCCTTTCCGGGCTCGTCAGCCTTGCCGTTCAGGTAATCGTCGATCTTCGCGGTCCCGGCATAGGCATAGGAGATGCGTTCGAAGCGCTCGTGCGGGATGCCTTCCGAGATGGTCGCGTCGATGCCGACCTTGGCCGTGGTCGGAACCACGCCGGGCGGGCGCGGCGCCAAGCTCGGATCGAGCGGTTTGCCGCGCGCTTCGGTGACGATCATGATGTCGCGGTCGCCCTGGACGCGCGTGGCGATCGCCCATTCGACATCGGTCGGGTCGAAAATGTCGATGTCGTCGTCAACCACCACGACATGCTTCAAATCCATCACCGAGAGCGCGGCCAAGAGCGCGTTCTTGCCCTCGCCCGCCTGCTTCTTGATCGAGATGATCGCGTGCCAGAAGGCGCAGCCGCCCAGGGTGACGTTGATATCCTTGACCTGCACGCCGGCCGTGCGCAGCGCCTGGCGGATCGCGGCATAGCGCGTCGGCGCGGCGAGCCAGGTGTTCTCCCACGGCATATGCAAGGCATAGTAGACGGCATCCTTGCGGCGCGAGATCGCCTTTACCTTGACCAGCGGGTTCCAATGCAGCCCGCCCATCAGCCGCGTGAACTCGCCGAACCGGCCCTCGGGCCAGGTCCAGCCGGTGGGCAGGATTTCGGCCTCGATCACGATCTCGCTGTCGGCGATATAGGGGAGGTCGATCGTCTGGCACGGCGCGAGCGCGACCGGCTCGCCGCGCATGCCGCCCGAGATTGCCATCTCGTCGACGCCCAAGGGCGCGCGATAGCCCGCCCCCATGATCTCGAAAGGATGGTTGCCGATGCTGATCGAGATCGGCAGAGGCCTGCCGGCCTTGAAGGCGCGGTCGGCGAAGAGCCGCATATTGTTGGGCGTCACGAGATCGATCCCGGTCAGCCCCTTCTCCTTGACCAGGAAGCGATAAATGCCGCTATTGATGCCGAGCTCGGGGTCCTTGGCGATCACGATGCCGGCGGTGATCACCGGCCCACCATCGAAAACCGAGCACATCGGGATGGGCAGCTTATAGAGATCGGCGTCGTCGCCGACCAAGGTCACCTCGCGCGTGGGCGAGGACGCAACCATCTTAGGCGGGATCGGGTGGTCGAGCGCGTGCTTGAGTTTCTCCTCGATCTCGCCATAGGTCTCGCAGCCCATCGACATGATCGCGCGCTCGCGCGAGCGGATGATGCCCGAGACCACCGGCATGTCGTAGCCGATGACGTTGTGGAAATAGAGTGCGGTCTTCGCCTGATCGACCAGGGTCGCGATGTGGCGAATATCGACGGGCTGGTGCAGATCGACGAGCTCGCCATTCTGCCGCAGCCGATCGAGGAAGCCGCGGAAGCTCTCGGTCATGGGTGCGTCCTGGGGGATTTCTTGCTACAAGAGGTCGGGAAGTTACAAAACCGAAAGGAACCGCGCAAGTGAGCGGCAAGGTTATGCGCGCGCTCGTTTTGAAGGCGCATGGCGGGTTGGAAAATCTCGCGCTCGTGTCTGACCATCCCCGCCCAACTGCGGTTGCGGGGCATATCGTCATCCGCGTGCGCGCATCGTCCTTCAACTACCACGACGTCTTCACCATGCAGGGCATGCCCGGGATCAAGGTACCGCTCCCGGTGGTAATCGGGCTCGACATGGCGGGCGAGATCGCCGAACTGGGCACAGAGGTCGCGGGCCGGAAGGTCGGCGACCGCGTCCTCGTCAACCCGGTCAACAAGCACAAAGGGCTGATGGGCGAGATGCTGGACGGTGGCATGGCCGAATATTGCCTCGTCGCCGCCGATCAGCTTATCGCCATGCCGGACGGCGTCACCTTCGCCGAGGCCGCCGCCCTGCCCGTGGCCTATGGCACCGCACATCGCATGCTGATCACGCATGAGACGGTGAAGCCGGGTGAGCATGTTCTGGTGCTGGGCGCTTCGGGCGGGGTCGGCACCGGTTCGGTGATCCTTGCCAAGCAGCTCGGCGCCCATGTCGTCGCTTGCGGCAGCAGCGAAACGAAGCTGCAGCGATTGAAGGAGATCGGCGCCGACGAGGTGCTCGACTACACCAAGGTCGATTTCTCGAAATGGGTGGTCGAGAAATACGGCAAGCCGCAGCGGCGCTCCTACGAAGGCGGCATCGACGTCATCGTCAATTTCACCGGCGGCGACACTTGGCGCCCTTCGCTGCGCTGCCTCAAGCGCGGCGGCAAGCTGCTCGTCTGCGGCGCAACCGCGGGCCACGATCCGGCCGAGGATCTGCGCTACATCTGGACCTTCGAGCTGAAGATCATCGGCTCGAACAGTTTTTACGACGACAACCTCTCGGCGCTGATGGCGATGATCGCCGAAGGAAAGATGAAGCCGGTGATCGACAAGGTCCTGCCCTTGGAAGAGGCGGCGGAGGGCTTGCGCCTTATCCGCGACCGTGAGGTCATCGGCAAAGTCGTCATCGAGCCGTGAGACGAGAACCATGAGTGACACGCTGACCATCGAACGCGTGCAGGAGATGATCTTGCGCGGCCCCTATCACCAATGGCTCGGCCTCACGGTGACGGCGCTTGACGATGACGGGATCGAGCTGAAGGCACGCTGGCGTGAGGAATGGGTGGTGAACCCGGACCGGCGCTATACCCATGGCGGCGTACTCGCGGCCCTCGTCGATCTCGCCGCCGATTGGGCGATGGTCAAGCGCGCTGGGCGCGGCGTACCCACCCTCGATCTGCGGGTCGATTATCACCGCGCGGCAATGCCCGGCGACCTCACCGCGCGCGGCACGGTGATCCGCTTCGGCCGGCAGAAATCGACCGCCGAGGCCAAGATCTTCGACGCCGAGGGCAAGCTGGTGGCAAGCGGGCGCGGCACCTATCTCACCACCCCACCCGAGAAATAAAGCGCCAGGCCCATCGCCATGATCCCTTTCACCAATCTTGGCGATCTCATTCCGCGCGAGCGCGATGCGGACAAAATCGCGATCATCGATCTGGGCGGCGAGACCCAGCCGCGCGAGGTGAGCTTCGCCGCGCTCGATGCCATGGCCAACGCGGTCGCGCGCGGCCTCCTCGCGCGCGGGCTGAAGCGCGGCGAACGTGTCGCCATTCTCTCGCTCAACCGCAGCGAATATCTCGCCGCCTATTCCGGTATCATGCGCGCCGGCCTCGTCGCCGTACCGGTCAATTTCAAATTCCCGCGCGCGACGATCGAGTTCGTGCTGCGCGATGCGGACGCAAAGCTCGTCTTCTGCGACGCGCCGCGACGCAAAGATTGCCCGCCCGATCTACCCGCCATCACCTTTGGCGCGGAATTTGACCGATTTCTCGATCGCGGGCCCTTCGAGTCCGTGATGCCCACCGCGGGCGAAACGGCGATGTTCCTCTATACCTCGGGCTCGACCGGCAAGCCCAAGGGCGTGGTGCTGTCGCATCAGAGCCATCTCTGGGTCGTCGAGATGCGGCTTCAAGGCCAGGCGCTCGACCGCCACCGCTACCTCATCGCCGCGCCGCTCTATCACATGAACGCGCTGGCGC
>JBJKPV010000292.1:0-8836 GCA_046706015.1 Allostellaceae bacterium
AGGTGGCCCGCGACCTGCGCCGGCGCCGAGGTGATGTAGGCGCGCACCCGCGCGGCCATCAGGGCGTCGATATCGTCCGGCACCGGGATGTGATAGACCCAGCGGCGTTGCCCGAGCTGAAACACCGTCGCATGCATGGCCCAGATTTGCTCGCTTTCGAAGTCGGTCATCGGCACGTCGGCGAGGCTCGGCAAGCCGTGCGCGAAACGGAGTTCCGCAGCAATCGCGCGGTAAATCCGCTCGCGTACCTTGTCGACGAAGTCGGCGTGATAATTAAGATGCTTCAGGGCCGAATGCATGAACAGGCGGACCCAGACCTCGTTGAAGACGACGCGGACGTAGTCGTGATAGAGCCGCAACAGGCGGGTTTCAAGCGAGTGGCCGCGATCGGCGACGATCGCTTCCCAGGAGGAACTCCAATAATCGGCGGTCCATTTCTCGTAGACACGCCGGATGAGCGCGTCCTTGCTCGGGAAATAGCGGTAGATCAGCGATTGAGTGATGCCGAGGCGGCGCGCCAATTCGCGCGTCTGGCCGTCGAGCCCCTCGACCGCGAAAAAGCGCATCGCATGCTCGACGATAAGGCGCTCACGATCATGCGGCGCCATACGGGTACGGATTGCAGGCCGCACCGCCGCGTCTGTGGTGTTCCCCGGCAGTCCATCGACGCCCCGCTCGCGGGCCGATCGCCCCATGTTCCACTCCAGCGCCTGCTTATCAGCGCGCTGTCCCTGCCGTTATTTTGTATGATCCTACGATTTTGGCAAGGCGTTGCCTATAGGTCTATAAGTTTGGCCTATGGTTCGGTGTGGGCGGGTCTGCTGGCACAAGCAGCGATCCGAGGCGAAGGAGAACGTTCCGTTTTCTGTCTTCCGCTCGCCATTGCCGGATAGCAGGCCGAGGCATAGCGCCACAGCAAGATCGCGAAGGTCGACATTCACGGCAACGCGCGGACGCACGAGATCGTCGCCCTTGAAGGATCGGTTCGCTCCTGTGGCGGTCGCGGCTCCGCCGGCCTCCGTGCCAGAGACGGCCGCCGATGAAACTCTCGGGTTGTAGCAACTTGCTGGTTACTGGGGCGCAGCCCCGGCCGGGCTCGAAGCAGGCGCAAGCCCATGGCCGGGGCCGCGCACTGACGCGAGCTTAGAGCAGAGGGAAACCGAGCCCCAAAACCGCGACGCTCGCGATCAGCAATCCGCCGCCCCATTCTTGCATCGCGGCGCGATGCGCCGGGAATACGTCGGCAAAAGCGGCTGCGAAGGTGCCGAGGATCAATCCGGCGGTACCAGCAATGAACAGGGTCAAGAGCATGCGTCGCCCCCACTGCAAGGTCACAGGGCGAGTCTGCGGCAATAAGGTAAAAAATTGCTTTAGCCGGCTGCAAACAACAAATCGTCTCGATACGCCGAAAACACGCAAAAGTTGCAAAAGTAAAGCGAAAGAGAAACAGCAAGACTTAACGCTTTATAAATGTTAAAAAGAGAATTGCGTAGCACAGTTACCGTTTAGTCGACGATGCACCGAGCACCTTGTCGGGGAAAATCTAAAAAAAACGAAATTCCCCAGGATGTTATGGGTAGTGGGGCGAGGCAAGCACGGCTATGAAGAGCTATGAGGAGTTGAGTGGTGCTCGAGGCCGCGAGATGTTTTACCGCGCCGAGCGCTATAAGGCCGTGGATCTGTTCCGGCGTGGGGCTCCGCCCCTGACCTTGGACTCCGACAATTATCTCTTGCGCAATGTCAGCCTCAGCGGGCTGGGCGCGGCATCGGGGCGCGGCATCAACCACCTCCCCGAGATCGGGCAGCGTGTCAGGGTCTTGCTCGGCGCGCCCGATGTTCCGCTCTTCGAAGGCAATGGCGAAGTCGTGCGCGTCGAGGCTCATGCGATCGGCGCGCGGCTCGGCGTCCGCTTCGTCGATCGCTGCATCGATATCGGCCAAGTTGTCACGCGATATCAAAAATCCCTCATTCAAGCCGATCTCGACGCCTGGGGCATGCTCGACGTCGATGTCAGCCCCGCCTATCGCCAACTCTGCTCGGACATGCTGCACCTGCTGCGCACCTTCCGCGCCGGCCTCGATCGTTTCGAGGTAGCGCGCCCCGACGCGTCGGCCGCCGCCGACATGCTCGCCGCCTGCGAGGAGCGGATCATCCCGCGCTGGCGCACATTATGGGCGCGCGGCAATCAGCTTGTCTCGACGATGGATCCGAGCGGCCGGCATTGGAGCGCGGCGAAGCGTTACACCGAGCTCGTGCTCACGCCTGACTTTATCTTGGGCGCGTCGTGGCGGCGCGCATACCAGAAACCTCTCGGCTATCCGGGAGATTTCGAGCTCATGAATATGCTCTATGACCGGAAGCTCGAAGGGGAGCGTCTGTTCGACAAGCTCGTTCACCGCATTGGGCTCGACTTCGGCGAGTGCGTCGCCAATCGCATGATTATGATGCGGCAGGAGATCGCGGAAACGGTCGCCACAAGCAGCCGGCCGACGGTCCATATCACGAGCCTCGGCAGCGGCCCGGCGCGCGAGATCATCGACTATCTGAAGATCGGGACGCTGCCGCGCCAAGTCGATTTCACGCTGGTCGATCAGGACCATGCCGCCCTGTCGCAAGCCTATGAGCGCTCGCTGCCCGAGGTCATGCGCCATCGCGGTAATGCAACGGTGTCCTGCCTCCAAACCTCCTTCGCGCAGCTGCTCAAGACCGGCGAACTGTTCGGCAAGCTGCCGAGCCAGGATCTCATCTACAGCGTCGGCCTGATCGACTATCTGAGCGCGCGGCGCGCCAAGATGCTCGTCGAATCGCTTTATCAGCATTTGGCGCCCGGCGGCCGGCTCATCGTCGCCAATATGAAGGCCGGCCCGACCAGCACCCTCTGGCCGGTCGAATTCATCACCGACTGGTCGCTCGCCTACCGCACCGGCCGCGAGATGATGGAGCTGGGCGTCGACTTGCCAGGTGCGGAATTGTCGATCGCCGACGACAGCACTGGCGGGGTCTGCGTCCTCACCGCGCGTAAATCCTAGCGTCCTCGGGCGGTTCTTGCTCCGCCGGTGCGGTCATGACGCGCTCGGCGGGGAAGATCAGGGTGACGGTCGTGCCAGCGCCGAGCGTACTCTTCAGCGAGATGGCGCCGCCATGCAGCTCCATGATCTTCTTGACGAGTGGCAGGCCGAGGCCGGTGCCGCCATGCTTGCGCGCAAACGCGCTTTCGACTTGAACGAAAGGCTCGAGAACGGCTGCGATATCGCCCTCCGCGATGCCGATGCCAGTGTCGCGGAATTCGATTGCGAGGCAACCATCGGGGCCGCGCATCGGCACGACGCTCACCGACCCGGCCGCGGGCGTGAACTTGATCGCGTTGCTGAGCACGTTGAGGAAGACTTGCTTGATAAGGCGCGTATCGCCATAGATGACCGGCGGGTCGACGCCGCTGAGATCGAGGGAAAGCCGCACGCCTTGCTCGCCCGCCCATTCGCGCAGCAGGCGCAGACATTCGTCGAGAATGGCGAAGGTGTCGGCGTTTCCTTCTTCGAGCGAGAGCTTGCCGACCTCGGCCTTGGACAGATCCAGAATGTCGGTCACGATGTTGAGCAGGTGCCGCGCGCTTTGATGGATGTCCTCGACATAGGATCCGTAGCGGTCGGAACCGATCGCGCCGAAGAGGCGCAGCTTCATGATCTCGGTGAAGCCGAGGATCGCGTTCAGCGGCGTGCGCAGCTCGTGGCTCATGACGGCGAGGAATTCGCTCTTCGCCTTGCTGGCCGCTTCCGCCTTGACGCGCAGCTCGTCGGATTGCTTGCTCGCGATCCGTAAGCCCTCGTCGCGAATGAAGATGCGCCGGATCTTAAGCTCCTGCAGGTAGCTCGCGACGATACCGAAAAGGCTTGCCGTCGAGAGGAAGAAATCGTTATTGACCCGCATTACCGGCGACAGCGAGTTAATCTTGAAGATCACGACCTGGTAGGCGGTGAAAATGATGGCCGAAACCACTGTGACCACGATCCATCGGACAGGCAGGAGGCTTGAGCCGACGATAATGATCAGGATCAGGCCGGCATAATAGGTGCTTTTGCCGGGACCATCGGCCACTGCAACCATTGCGACGATCCCGAGCCCCGCGACGACCATCGCCACCGCGAAGAAGAATTGCGCGAAGCGCGGAAAAAACTTTGCATAGGTGAGACACACCATCCCAAGCAAGACCGGGCAGACCACGGCATAGCGTATCCATGCCGCGATCTTCCAAGCTCCGGGGATGATGTTGACATCGAGGACGCCGAACATGGCATAGGCGAGTGCTGACGCAATGAACGCAGCGCGCACGATCGGCAATGCCTGGATAACGTGATCGACATGGTAGCGCCGCTCGGTCGCGGCGTCCTTGAACTTCAGCGTGATCGCGTTCAGAAGATAGGCTGGCGCGACGCCGTCCTGCTTCTGCCCGAAGTCAAACGCCAAAATTCCTCTCCTCGATCAGTATCGAAGGCGCATCGCCACCCCGACCACGTTCGAGCTGTCGGTGCTCGTGGCCGTGGTGGTGGTCGTCGTCGACAGGCTGGAGAAATTTTTGCTGCGGTCGATATGCGAGACGCTGGTCAAGTCATGCGCGTAGGACACGTCGACGCCCAGCCTGTCGCTGAATTCATAGGAGATGCCGAAGGCGAGCCAGGTACGGTTGCTGTCGGGCACCGAGGTCGACCGATTGCCGCCCGGCGTCGGCGTCGGATCGAGCTCGATCCCGGCGCGCAAGGTCCAGGGCGAGGCGACGCGCCATTCGCCGCCGAGCGAGACGCCGATCGTGTTGTGGTAATTCGCTGGGATGCTGGCATGCGTTCCGTCAGCGAAGGTCAGACTTATCTCCTGAAAGCGACTCCAGCCATAGTAATCCACCTGCCCCATAAGCGTGAGGTTCGGCGCGACCTCCCAAGCAGCGCCAAAGGACGCGACATCGGGAAGCTTGAAGGACGCGGTAACGTCCTGGGTGGTGCTGGTGCCCGCGACCGCGGTCGTCGAGCTGCCCTTCAAGGCATGATCGATGCCCGAGCGATAAGAGAAGCCGAGCCTGATCTTGTCGGTCGGCTTGACGAAGATGCCGGCGTTGAAGCCAAGCCCCCAATCGCCACCCTTGGCAGCGAAAAAACCATCGGTGGAGGGGCTCGGCCCGGAGTAGGGATTGGGCAAAGCATTCTCGAGCCGCGCATCGGCACGTTGAATGTCGATGCCCGCGCCGAGCGAGAGCCAATGGTTGACGGCATAGGCGGCGCTCGGTGCGACATCGATGGTGCGCAACTCGGTCTTGGTCGAATCATAGCGGCCGAAATAATTGAGCGCATAGTGATCGCGCAGGCCGAAGGGAACAGTCACGCCGAGCCCGATCCACAGATCGTGACCGACTGGCGCCGCGGCATAGAGATTGCCGGAGGCCTGCGGGTTGAAACCCTGATCGCTCGAAATGCCGCCCACTGGTTGCGCGCCACCGCCGCCGACATTGACGGTCGACCCCTGGTCGGAAAGTCTGGCTTGGGGCGCGATCATATAAACGCCGACCTCACCTTGCATTCTTCCTTGGAGCTGGGTCATCCCGGCCGGATTGTAGAAAATCGTGCTGGCATCTTCGGCCGCCGCCGCATCACCAGCAAAAGCCCGACCGCTTGCCGCCGCGCTCTGCTCTTGGAGAAAAAAGCCCGCGCTCCTTGCCTCGCCCCCACCGACGAGAATCAGCACGCCAAGCGTCACTGACAGCAAAAATGTACCGCGCCCCGCGATATTCTTCCAGGCCGCACTCGACATGAATTCCCCCAATTTTCGCCGTGTCTTACGGATTAAACATCATCCGATGCGTTGGTTAACGATTCATTAACTCTCTCGGCCTGGCGCGAACGCAAATCCGCGTTTCGGTTAAGCGGACGCCGCGACGCTTAACGATCTTTTAACCGCGTCGATCGATTCTCCATGAGCGGTGATCGCAAAGGAGGAGAGTGAAGGATGGACGCGTTCGACATCGAAGAGGTTCTTCGCGATCCCGAGGCGTCGCCCTGGCTCAGGACGGCGCTCGCATCCGCCTTGCATTGCGATCCGGTCGACGCCGCAGCCGACGCGGCGCGGCTGCAACAGCTCTTGGATCGACGATTGGCTGAAACACTGCGCGCCGAGATTCGTGCCGAATCCGGTAAACGGAAGCGGCCTGACTCTCGCCGGGCCGCGGCCTAACGGTCCATCACTATCGTGACGCGCGAGCTCAGCTGACCGCGGCCGCCGCGCGACCGTCGCACTCGCTTCTCAATTGCCCGCGGCACGTGCGCGCTGACGCCGGCGCCATGCCTTGCGCTTGGCTTTGCGCTTGTTGGCGCGCATCTGCAGACTCGATTTGCTCGATTTCTTCATCGTTCGATCCTTCGTCGAGAGGAGCGAGGCCAAACGACCTCGGATTAGCGGCCGCGCGATTTCGGCGCAGGACGAGGGCGAATGTCACGAAGCCGGAGCGACCTGTCAACTGGCGCTGTGTCGATACGCGAGATACATGCCCCCGACGAGCGCCGCGCGCGCTTATGGACGGGCGTTATGGCTAATCGCGGCGAACCATAGAGCCGGCATCCGACCACCTGGCGAATCGTCGCAGCGGCGGATTTGCGCGGATTTCGCGCGGCTCTGGTAGGAATTTGGCGATGCACAGCGCGTATTCTCGCCGCTCATGCAGCCCACCAGCTTTCTCGATGCGCATCCGCGCTTCCGACGCCTCGCCGATTACCTCGCCCCCAAGACGCCGCCCGGCAATCTTCCCGGACGCCAGCATATCGATCCGATCGAGATTCCCGATCTCCTTCCCTTCCTGTTGCTCGCCGATGTGATCATCGAACCCGGCCACGAAACGCAGTACCGCGTCCGCCTCTCCGGTACCAACGTGAGCATGCTTCGCCAGATCAACGGCACCGGCAAACTCGTTCGCGACATCATGGCCGATAGCGACCAGATAGAAATCTTGCGCGACTTCGACGAGGTGCTCGCAACGCGGCAACCTCAATACCGCGAACGCGTGGTGCCGCTAACCGGCGACGAGCATGTCGCCTATGCGCGCGTGGCCTTTCCGCTCGCGCGCGACGGGGAGCGGATCGATATGATGATCCTCGTCTTCGCCCGCATCGACGAGTGAGGGGCGGCACAAAGACTTGCCGATTTCTCTATAGCGAGTGGCGTGGGTAACGGTTAATCTGCCCTGATGGGTGGTGTCATCCCGGCAGACTACGACCCGAGGTTCCAGCGGCTCGCCGACTATCTTGCGGCGAAGGCGCCGCCCGGAAAATTGCCCGGTCGCCAGCATATCGATCCGACCGAAATTCCCGATCTTCTGCCTTACGTGACGCTGATTGAGGTCGTGCCGGGGGCGGATGGCGATCTGCGCTATCGCGTCCGGTTGGCCGGAACGCAGGTGGTCGAGTTGCTCGGCGTCGACGGCACCGGCAAATTCGTCGACGAGATTCTGACCACGCCGGAAGGTGCCACGATCATCCGCACCTATAAGGACATGCTGCTCAGCAAGGAGCCGCAGACCTTGCACGGCGCGTTGCGCGCGCATGGCCGCGACCATGTCCCGTTTCAGCGCGTGGCCTTTCCCTTGGCGCGCGATGGCGTCAATGTCGACATGCTGCTGTTCCTGATCCTGCGCCCTGGCGATTGACGATCGCAGCACGTGGCGCGGTCAACGCCCAAGCAAGACCATCGAAATCTCCGGCACGTAGGTGATCACCAGCAAGGCGATGAAATTCACGACGAGGAAGGGCAGCACGCCGAGATAGACCCGGTTCAAGGGCGCGTCGAAGATCGCCTGCGACGCAAAGAGGTTCAGGCCGAAGGGCGGCGTGTACATGCCGAGGCTGAGATTGACGGCGACGATGATGCCGAAATGGATCGGGTCGACGCCGACCGATCTGACGATCGGCAAAAGCAGCGGCGTGAGGATCAGGATCGCCGGCGCGGGTTCGAGGAAGCTGCCGGCGGCGAGGAGCCCGACATTGAGCGACAAGAGAAGCTCCCACTTTCCCAAATGCAGGCCGTCGACCGCGGCGACGATGTGCTGGGGAATGCCGCTCGTCGTCAGGAGCCAGGAATAAATTCCGGCCGAGGTGACGATCATGAGAATCTGCGAGATGAGGAAGGCGGCATCGACGAGAATTTTCCAGAATCGCGCGATGTCGACTTCGCGGTAGATGACCATCGTGACGAAGATCGAATAGACCACGGCGACGCCGGCAGCCTCGGTCGGGGTGAACACGCCGCCATAGATGCCGCCGAAGATCACGACGAGCGTGCCGATCGACCAGCTCGCATCCTTGGTCGTTTTCCACACCAGGTCCAAGCGGATGCGCTCGCCGACCGGAACCCCCTTCATCCGCGCATAGGTAAGGACGAAGGCGCCGTCCATGATGCCGATGAGCAGGCTCGGCAGTACGCCGGCCGTGAAGAGTTGCACGGCCGACTGCTCCGCCGTGACCGAATAGAGGATCATGGCGATGGATGGCGGGATGATCACCGCGATGGCGCCGGACGAGGCAATCACGCCGAAGGAGAAGCGATCGTCGTAATTAGCGTCCTTGAGCGAAGGATAGAGCATCCGACCCATGGCGACGACGGTGCCGATGGCGGTGTGCGACATGGCGCCGAAGAGTTCGGACGCCGCCACCGTGGTCACGCCGAGCGAGCCACGCACCCCGCCGACCATGGCCATGACCATTGCGATGACGCGCCGGGCGACGCCGCCCTGCGCCATGAACTCGCCAGCCAGAACGAAGAACGGCACCGCCATCAGTGGAAAATTGTCGAGGCTCCCAAACAT
>JBJKPV010000293.1:0-9928 GCA_046706015.1 Allostellaceae bacterium
CCTTTGATCGGCGCGCTTTTGACCGCGACCCTCGGCTGGCGCTCCGTCTTCTGGGTCAATCTCCTGCCCGGCATCGCGACGATCGCGATCCTCGGCTCGAGCTATGGCGAGCAGCGCCAGACCAAGCAGCACCGCATCGACTATCTCGGCGCGGTGCTCTTGGTCGTGGGCGTCGGCTCGCTGCTGCTGACGGTGGTGCAATTCTCGCAGCTCGATCAGCGCAGCCTCATCGCGCTCCTTACCCTCGCCGCGGCGACGCTCGGTTTCCTCGTCTATTGGGAGCCGCGTGTGTCCGAGCCGATCGTGCCGGTCGAGCTGTGGAGCAACCGCGTCCTTTCGACCACGAATCTCGGCTCGCTCGCGATCGGCATGGTGATGATGGGCGTGATCGTGTTCATCCCGCCCTATGTGCAGGGCGTGATGGGCCGCAGCCCGATCGTGGCGGGCTTCGCGCTCATCAGCCAGTCGCTTGGCTGGACGATCGTCGGCGCATTCGCTGGCCGCATGCTGGTGCGCGTCACCTATCGCAGCATGGCATTGGCGGGCGGGGTTCTGCTTATCTGCGGCGCGCTGATGCTGGTCGCGCTCGATCCCGCGCGCGGACCGGCCTGGGCGTTTGCCAGCGGCAGCTTCATCGGCTTCGGCATCGGCTGCTGCAACACGACCTTCCTCGTCGCCGCCCAGAACGCCGTTCCGTGGCAGCAGCGCGGCGCCGCCACCTCGGGCAATATTTTCATGCGTCAGGTCGGCGCCTCCTTCGGTGCTGCGCTGCTGGGCGGCGTTATCAACTGGGAGCTGGCGCGCCGCATACCCGAAGGCCGCGACGCCATCGACAAGCTGATGGATCCGATCCAGCGCGCCAGCATCCCGCCGGCGGATCTGACGCGGTTGACCGAGGCGATCGCCGCCTCGCTCAACAAGGTCTACATCGTCGTGGTGCTGTTCGCGGTGATCGCGCTGGCGCTATCCTGGCTGGTGCCCGCGGGCGAGCGCACGCCGCAGCACGAGAAATAGAGCGGTCTTGCTCTAGCGCCCCGTCATCAGGCCGAAGGGAATCGTCGCCATCAGCATGATGTTCTCTTCGCCCGGGTTCTTCTTCGTAATCCCGGCATTCGAGACGTGATCGAAGGCGGGTCCGAATTTGATGCCGTTGTCGAAGACATAGTCGAATTCGGCGCCGGTCTTGAACTCGATATGCGAGCCGAGATCCTTGCCGTTGCCTTTCTCGTAATCGCCGACCGAGGCGACCGGGATGATCATGAAATGCTTGCCGATCGGGATCTCGACGCGGAACCCACCATAGGTGTAGACCGAGCCGCGGGTGGTGACGAAGACGCCGAGAACCGGCTTGAAGAAGAACAGGCTCTGCGCGAAGCGCAGCTCGAATCGTCCCTCGCCGGCGGTGTAATTGTGGAGGAAATCGAAGGCGCCGAGGCCGGCGGCCAGCGCCAGGCGGGAATCGGCGCGTGCCGCGCCGGTAACGGTCATCATTCCGGCCGCCATGGCCACCGCCATGGCCGTCCGGCCGAACCAGCGCTTCATGCAAATCCCCCGCCGCAATGCCGCCGCTCGCGGCATCTTACGAAACGTCGCCATCCTGGCAAGGGTCAAACCGCGATCAGCGCAGATACTTCAGCCGCTCGGTCGCGCCGACGAGCTGGACGCGAATGCCTGGCTCCATCGCCGAATGCCCGGCATCGGGCACGACGATGTATTCGGCGCCCGGCCAGGCGCGCGCCAATTCGTCGGCGCTCGCGATCGGGCAGACCATGTCGTAGCGTCCCTGCACGATCGCGCCCGGGAGGTGGCGAATGCGGTCGACATGCGCGACCAGATCGTCCTTCGGGGCGATGACGTTGGAGCGGAAATAATGCGCTTCGATGCGAGCGAGGCCCAGCGCCATGCGATCCTCGCCGAAAGCGGCGACGGTGTCGGGGCTCGGCAGCAAGGTCGAGCACGCGCCTTCATAGGTGCTCCAGGCGCGCGCCGCCGGCATGTGCACCGCCGGATCGGGATCCGTGAGGCGCCGGAAATAGGCCTCGAGCAGATCACGGCTCTCGTTTGCCGAAACGAAGCCCGAGAAAGCGCGCCAGGCTTCGGGAAAGACCGTGCGCATGCCGTAGAGAAACCAGTCGATCTCGCTCTTGCGGCAGAGGAAAATGCCGCGCAGCACCAGCGCGCGCGTGCGTTCGGGATGCGCCTCGGCATAGGCGAGCGCGAGCGTCGATCCCCAGGAACCGCCGAAGAGCATCCACGCCTCGATGCCGAGATGGCGGCGCAAGGTCTCGATATCGTCGATGAGATGCGCCGTGGTGTTGGCCTCAAGCGAGCCCAAGGGCGTCGATCGCCCGGCGCCGCGCTGGTCGAAGACGATGATGCGGTAATGCGAGGGATCGAAGAAGCGGCGATGGGTGGCGGTCGAGCCCGCGCCGGGGCCGCCGTGAAGAAACAGGATCGGCGCGCCGTTCGGATTGCCCGATTGCTCCCAATACATGGTATGGATCGCATCAAGCTTGAGCATGCCCGAGGCGTAAGGCTCGATCGGCGCGAACAAATCCTGGCGGGCAAAGGGCGCGTTGCGGTCCATTTCGTCCTAGTCTAGACGCCGTGAGCACGAAGGCAACCCCGCGCGAATCCGTCGATTTCGCCGGCGCAAGCGCGTTATCCTCGACAAATTCGAAAGTACTCCTAAATATAATAAGAGACAGGGAATTTTCATGAGTTATCGGAGTATGGCGCGAACGTTGCCCGTCGTCGCCCATGATTGGGCGCTATTTCTCGATGTCGACGGCACCTTGCTCGATTTCGTCGCCGATCCGGCCACGGCGCAGGTGCCGCGCGAGCTCCGGGATACGCTGGCGCGACTCTCGACCGCGCTGGGCGGCGCGCTCGCCATCGTCAGCGGCCGCAGCATCCTCGATCTCGACCGCCTGTTCGCGCCGTTGCGCTTGCCGCTCGCCGGCCAGCACGGCGCCGAGGCGCGGCGCGACGAGCAGGTGCGGATCTTCGCGCCGCCTTCGCACGCGCTTCAGCATATTCTCGCGCCGATCGAGGCTTTCGCCGAGCGCGAGACGGCGCTCCGCATCGAGCGCAAGGGGCTCAGCGTGGCGATCCATTATCGCGGCGCAGAGGGCGCGCGCGACGCGCTGCGCGCGTTGCTCGATCGAGCGATGGCGGAGTACGGAAGCGAGTATCAGCTACTCGCCTCGCATCTCGCCTTCGACGTCCGTCCGCGCGCCGTGAACAAGGGCGTCGCCCTCGATTGGTTCATGGACGCCGCGCCTTTTTCCGGTCGGGTTCCGATCTTCATCGGCGACGACCGTACCGACGAGGACGGCTTTGCCGCCGCGCTGGCGCATGGTGGCCACGCGGTCAAGGTCGGCGCTCGAGGGGAAAGCGTGGCACCATGGAACCTTGCGGGGCCGCGCGAGTTGCGCTCTTGGCTTGAGCGCTCGCTCGCAGCCCTGGAGGCAAAATCGTGACCGGCCCGCAGCCCGGCTCCTCGCTCGATCTCGGCGTCATCGGCAACTCGGTTCTGAGCGCGCTGGTCGATCGCGGCGGGCGTATCGTCTGGTGCTGCTATCCGCGACTCGACGGCGACCCGATCTTTTGCAGCCTCATCAATGAAAAGCCCGGCACCGAAGCGGGATTCCTCGATGTCGAGGTCGAAAAGCTCGCAAGCGCGGAACAATCCTATCTGCACAACACCGCCATTCTCGTGACGACCTTGACCGACGAGCAAGGGCAGACCATCCGCATTACCGACTTCGCGCCGCGCTTCTATCAATATGAGCGCGTCTTTCGCCCGCATAGCTTGGTGCGGATGATCGAGCCCGTCTCGGGCATGTGCCGCGTCCGCATCCGCATCCGCCCGCGCTTCGGTTATGGCGCGGTCGCGCCGGTGGTCACGACGGGCAGCAACCATCTCCGCTACATTGCCGCCGGCAGCGCGGTGCGCGTCACGACCGACGCGCCCGTGTCATATATCCACGAGGAGCAGTGGTTCAGCCTCGATGGGCCGTTGGCGTTGATTCTCGGCGCCGACGAGCCGGTCGAGGCCTCGGTTCCGGCGCTGGCGCGCTCGTTCCTCGAGCGCACGACCGCCTATTGGTACGATTGGGTCCGCTACCTCTCGGTGCCGTTTGAATGGCAGGAGGCGGTGATCCGCGCCGCCATCACGTTGAAGCTGTGCAGCTTCGAGGAGACCGGCGCTATCGTCGCGGCGATGACGACGTCGATCCCCGAAGCGCCGGACACGCGGCGCAACTGGGATTATCGCTATTGCTGGCTGCGCGACGCGTTCTTCGTCGTGCAAGCGCTCAATCGCCTGGGCGCGACGCGCACCATGGAAGATTTCATCCGCTACATCACCAATGTCGCGGCGCTTGATCCTTCCGGCCGATTGAAGCCGGTTTATGCCATCGTGCCGGGCGCGAAATTGCCCGAGCGTACCATGCCGCAGCTCGGCGGTTATCGCGGCATCGCGCCCGTGCGGGTCGGCAATCTGGCGGCCGATCAGGTGCAGAATGACGGCTATGGCGCGGCGGTGCTCGCGGCGGCGCAGATGTTCTTCGACCGCCGTTTGCCGCGGCTCGCGGGCGAGAGCCTGTTCTTGCGCCTGGAGCAACTTGGCGCGCGCGCCATCGAAACCGCGTTCCAGCCGGATTCGGGCTTGTGGGAATATCGCGGCCGCAGCGGCATCCACACCCATTCGAGCGCGATGTGCTGGGCGGCGTGCGATCGCCTGGGCAAGATTGCCTTTAGCCTCGGCCTTGAGGCGCGACACGACTATTGGCGATCCGAGGCCGACCGCCTGCGCGAAGAGATCCTGCGCCGCGCCTGGAACCCGCAGCTCGGCCGGTTCGCCGCCACGCTCGACGGCGACGGGCTCGATGCCAGCCTTCTGCTGCTTCAGGAGATCGGGCTGGTGGCGGCCTCCGACCAGCGCTTCATCGCCACGCTGCAAGCGATCGAGCAGGAGCTGCGGCGCGGCAAGCTGCTGCTGCGCTATGCGACCGACGACGGATTCGGCACGCCGACCACGGCATTCCTCATCTGCACCTTCTGGTATGTCGACGCGCTCGCCGCGGTCGGCCGCCGCGACGAAGCGCGCGAAATTTTCGAGCACGTACTGGCGCGCCGCAACGCGCTCGGGATGCTGTCGGAAGACGTCGACCCCGTCACCGGCGAGTTGTGGGGGAATTTTCCCCAAACCTATTCGATGGTCGGCCTCATCGTCTCGGCGATGCGCCTCAGCAAGAGCTGGGAGGAGGCATTTTGGCGCGGCTGGTGATCGTCTCGAACCGGCTGCTTCTGCCCGGCACCGCCCAGGCCCGGGCTGGCGGGCTCGGCATCGCCATGCGCGAGGCGCTGCGCGGCGGCGGCGGGATCTGGGTCGGATGGAGCGGCGACGTGGTGACGCATCCGGCCGACGCACCGCGGCTGACGACGCGCGCCGGCGTCACCTACGCCGCGATCGATCTCTCGTCCAAGGAGCACAAGCTCTATTATCTCGGCCATGCCAATGCGACATTGTGGCCGCTGTTCCATTTTCGCCTCGGCTTGATGGAGTATCGCCGCGACGCCGCGCGCGCCTATCTCGACGTCAACCGCCGTTTTGCCAAGATCATCGCGTCCTTGCTCGAGCCGGACGACCTCATCTGGGTGCACGACTATCACCTGATCCCGCTCGGCCAGGAGCTGCGCAAGATCGGTGTCACCAACCGCATCGGCTTCTTCCTGCATACGCCCTTTCCGCCCGCCGAGGTCTTGATCGCGCTGCCGCGCAACGAAATGCTGGTCGAGGCGCTATGCACCTACGATCTCATTGGCTTCCAGACCGAGGATGGGGTGCGCGCCTTCATGGGCTGCGTCACCGAGCTCGCGGGCGGTCTCGATCTCGGCGGCGGCGAGCTCTCTGCCTTTGGCCGGCGCTCGCGCGCGGCGGCGTTTCCGATCGGTATTGAAACCGAAGGCTTCGCCGCGCTGGCGGCGCAGGCGGCGGGCTCGGAGGACACACGGCGCCTCGAGGAAAGCCTCGGCGGGCGCGCGCTGATCCTGGGCGTCGATCGGCTCGATTACAGCAAGGGGATCCCGCAACGCTTCGAGGCGATCGACGCGTTGTTGAGCGATTGGCCGGAGCATCGCGCGCAGTTCAGCTATCTGCAGATCGCGCCGTATTCGCGCGGCGAGGTCGCGCAATACCGCAGCTTGCGCCGCGAGATCGAGCAGCTCGCGGGCCAGATCAATGGCCGCTATGCCGAATTCGACTGGACGCCGATTCGCTACGTCAACCGTAGCTTCTCGCGCCAGACACTCGCGGGCTTCCATCGTCGCGCCCGCATCGGGCTGGTGACTCCGTTGCGCGACGGCATGAACCTCGTCGCCAAGGAATTTGTCGCCGCGCAGAATCCCGATGATCCGGGCGTGCTGGTGCTCTCGCGGTTCGCCGGTGCCGCGCATGAACTACGCGAGGCGCTGTTGGTCAACCCCTACGACGTCGACGAGCTCGCGGGCGCGCTGCGGCGCGGCCTGCTCATGCCGCGCGAAGAGCGCGTCGCACGCTGGAACGCCATGATGGCAGTGCTGCGCACCAACACGGTCGAGACCTGGTCGTCGGGCTTCGTCGCCGCGCTGGAAGGGACACCGCCACCGCAGGCGCTGCGCGTCGCCGGCGGCGCGTCCGGCTAGTGTCATGGTTTCGAAAGTCACCGGGCGCCGATATCGGCACCCGGCGAATTTCGGGATCGGGACACTAGATCCCGCCGCTCGCACGCGAGGCGGCGAGCTCGATCGCGGGCCGCGGCGCATTCCTCGGCTTCAAGCGCAGCGCGCGCTCTTCGATCAAGTGCCAAGAAAGAAAAGCCATCGCCGCGCTGAGCGGGAGTGCGAGGGCGAAGAGCGTTTGCCAAGCCAGCGTGCCGCCGTGGAGGCGCACGAGCAATTGCTCGATCGGCCAGCCATAGATGTAAAGCCCGTAGGATAGATCGCCGAAGCGCGTCGCCTCGAGGACGGGCAGCCAACGCGCCTGGGCGAGATAGATAACGAGGTAACTCCCGAAGATCGGAAACAGCAGGATGAAGAGATGGAGCGGGATGCTGAGCGCCAAGCCGGCCAGCGCCGCCAGCGCGATCCGGCCGCGGAAGATGTCGTGGTCGCTCAGGCGGTAGAGCGCCATGCCCGATGCGAAGAAGGGCAGCAGCCACAGCGCCGAACCGATGAAATAGTCGCTCGATGCGGTGTCGAACCACACGCCGGCAGCGCCCAGAACGAGCAGGGGCAGGATCACGCGCAGCCGGAGCAGGCCCAAAAGGCCGAGCGCGCACACCATCAAATACATCAGCACTTCGCTCGGCAAGGTCCATAGCGGCCCGTCGACGACATAGCCGGCGCTGAAGGTGCTGAAGCTTACGCGCGGCAAGGTGTGCGTCGGCATCACCATGGTGAAATTGCTGCTGACATAGCGATAGACATCGGGGTTGCGGAAATAGGCGCCGAGAGCCAGCGTGCTGACGCTTGGGCCGAGCACGAAGGCGGACAGGATCAGGCAGGCGAAAAGCCCGGGATAGATGCGCAAAGCCCGCTTGGCGAGGAAGCGCGCGGCCGATCCGGTGGTCTCGAAACTCTGCGTGACGAGATAGCCGCTGATGGTGAAGAAGACAAAGACGCCGACCACGCCCAGGACGGTCTGCCCGCCGCTCAGCCAATAGAGCGGTTCCGGGTCTTGCGTGCCTTCGCCGATCAGGAATGCGTGCGAAAAAATGACGCTGATCGCGGCGACGAGCCGCAACGCGTCAAAATTGTTGTGTCGATCCACCGCCCCGCCCATCCTCGGGTTATCCCTCACGATGAGCGGGCCGGCGATCCTGTCAATGTCGATTTTGCCCGGCCGGGGGCGATGCCTAGTCGGTGTGGTTGTTGCCTACCACGCCTTCGCCGCGCCAATCCTGCGGCTCGACATGTTTGTCGCGATAGGACTTCTCGGGGCGAGGCGCGTCGCGCCTGGCGGGCTCATCGACAGCGCCCTCGCTCCGCTTCTGGGAAAGCTGCGCAGGCTTTGATGTCACGGTCATACGTCTCTCCATCGTGACCTCCACCAGGCGCATGAGGCGCCGGGGATTATTTTGATTTGATGCGTATAGACAGGATCGCCAAGAGAAATTGCGAGATGATTATAGAACGCACGAAAATTTCTTTGCAGGGTGTCGCTTCGCAATCGCGAGATGGATCGTGTCGCGTGCGCTGCACAACGGCGATGGGGGCGTGAAAAAGCCGCTCAACGCGTCGGGTGATTTCACTTTGCAACGATCGCGAGGAAGGCTTGGCGCAAGATGACGCAGCGAAGAGAGTTCACGCTGCACTGCGCCAATTTGCGCTTCTCGCGACTGCGGTCGCTGTGACAATCTTGAGCGGGCCTTGACTGCGGGCGTCCAATGTCGAGCGTGCACCGCAGCAAGAATTGGGATGTCAAACCGCAATGCCGAAAAAATTTTCACTCACCATCAATGGCCAGGCCCATGAGGTCGAGGCCGAGCCCGATACGCCCTTGCTCTATATCCTGCGCAACGATATCGCGCTCAATGGCGCGAAATTCGGATGTGGCTCTGGCCAATGCGGCGCCTGCACCGTGATCGTCGGCAGCGAGGCGGTGCGTTCGTGCATGCTGCCGCTTTCGCTGGTCAAGGAGGCGAAGATCGTCACCATCGAAGGGCTCGGCTCGGCGGACCGGCTTCACCCGCTGCAGCGCGCCTTTCTCGAAGAGCAAGCCGCGCAATGCGGCTATTGCATCAACGGCATGATCATGACCGCGCGGGCGTTCTTGGCGCGCAAAGCTCGCCCAAGCACGGCCGAGCTGCGCCAGGAGCTGGCCGGGAATCTCTGCCGCTGCGGCACGCATGAGCGTATCCTGCGCGCGATTTCCCGCGCCGCGCGGCAGATGAGCGCGAAGGAGAAGGCGCTGTGACGGCACCCGCGATCAGCCGCCGCCGCTTCGGGCAGGGCTTGGGCGCGCTGGCCGTCGCGTTTTCTTTTGCCCCGGGCGCCGCGATCGCTGGCGGGTCCGCGCGATTGCCCGGCAGCCTGCAGCGCAACCGCATGCTCGACGCGTGGCTGCGCATCGATGCCGACGGCACGGCGACGATCTTCCCGGGCAAGGTGGAGCTGGGCCAGGGCGCGGTTACGGCGCTGGTCCAGATCGCGGCCGAAGAGCTCGACCTGCCGGTGGCAAAAATCCGACTCGCGGGGACCGAGACCGGTGCCAGCCCCAATGAAGGCTTTACCTCGGGCAGCCGGTCGATCGAGAGCGGCGGCACCGCGTTGCGGTTCGCCAGTGCCGAAGCGCGCGCCATCCTGCTCGCGCGCGCGTCGGCCCAGCTCGGTATCGCGGTGAGCCGTCTCAAGACGGCCGACGGCATGGTGATTGCGCCGGGCGGCAAGCGCATCGCCTATGGCGCGTTGGTCGCGGCAGGGATGCTTCATCGCGAGGCGACGGCCAGGATCGCGCCGAAGAAGCCCGCCGCTTATCGCATCGTCGGCAAGCCGGTGCCGCGGCTCGACATTCCCGCCAAGATCAGCGGCGCTGCCGCTTTCATTCAGGATCTTCGCTTGCCGGGCCTGTTGTTCGGCCGCGTCCTGCGCCAGCCGAGCTATCGCGCGATCCTGACCGATATCAATCCGGGCGCGATCAAGGCCATGCCCGGCGTGGTGGCCGTGGTCGTCAACGGCGATTTCGTCGGCGTGGTGGCCGAGCGCGAGGAACAGGCGATCGCGGCGCGCGCGGCACTCATCGCGCACACCAAATGGAACGAGCAGGCCGATCTGCCCGATCCGGCGAAGATCCATGACTGGCTGCGTCAGGCCTCGGCCGAGGATACGGTCGTCAGCCGCAAGACCGGGCACGCGCCCGCGGCGACGAAACGCCTCGAAGCGA
>JBJKPV010000294.1:0-7074 GCA_046706015.1 Allostellaceae bacterium
GCGCGCTGCTCGCCCACATCACCGGCGGCGCCGATGCCAAGAGCTTTCAGCCGATGAACGTCAATTTCGGCCTCTTCCCGCCGCTGCCCGACGGCGCGATCACCCGCGCCAATCGCGGCGAGAAGAAACCGCTGCTCGCGCGCCGCGCGCTCGCTGATCTCGGCGCCTGGCTCGGGCCTCGAGCAAGATCGCGCGAAGCGGCGGAATAAGGGCGAGCGTCGCGCGCTATTCGGCCGCTTCTTTGCCGCCGCTCTTGGCGTGCTTGCCCGGCTCCCAGCCGGTCGGCGCCAAGGTGCGCTGCGCGAAGCCCATCGGCGACGGTTCGAGCGTGGTCGCAAGCGTATCGTTCCAGCGGTTGAGGAAGCCGAAATAGGCGATGACCGCGGCGAGCTCGACGATCTCCTCTTCACTGTAATACTGGCGCAGCGCGCGCATATCCTCGTCGCTGACCGCGTTGGGCACGGCGGCGCCGCATTGCGCAAAGCGCAACGCCGCGCGCTCGGCCTCGGTGAAGAGCGGGCTCGTCTCGTATTCCCAAATCGCGGCGATCTTCTTGTCCTCGACATTGGCGTGGTGCGCGCTCTCGCCGGTATGCGCGACGCAATAGCGGCAGCCCGCCGATTTGCTCGCCATATGCGCGACCATGGTGCGCAGCGCGCGCGAGGTCTTGTTCGCCGGATCGTTCACCCCTTGGCTCAGCGCCGTGAATCCCTGCAGCAATTTCGGCTTGCGCGCCATGATGAGCAGCGAGTTGGGCAGGAAGCCCATGCGCTTTTCGGTCTGGGCGAAATAGGGCTCGAGTTCGGGAACGCTCTCGCGTTTCAAAGGTTCGATGCGCGACATGGTTTTCTCCCTTGATTATCGGCTTACGACGATCGTTGCCGCGATCTTGGCGTGCCGGCCCGCTCCTGCGCAAGCGCGAGGACGATCACGATCGCTTGGCCAGGCCGAGGCCAGCGCGCACTGCGCTCATGCGGAACGACACCGCGCCGTAGGTCGCCACGCAATAGGGCACGGCATAGGTCAAGAGCAGCTTCGTGATGTTGAGGGCGCCGCCGCCGATCAGCGCGTCGCCCTGATTGATGAGATTGAGGATGGTGCCGACAATGATCGCGACCCACAGCGAGCGGCGCGGCACGCCGTCGGCGAGGCAGAAGCCGCAAATCGTCCAAAAGCGTTGCACCGTCGCACGCTCCTCCCCCGGTATCGTTGCGCCGCGCGTCTAATAGCGCCGCCGCAGCGCCGCCCAGCTCAGCCGCAGGCTTTGCAGCGTGTCGGGCTGTTGCAAGCGCGCATCGAAAAGATCATAGCCGCGCTGCTCGAGGCGCGTAAGGCGCTGCTCCGCGACAATGGCCGGCAGCAGCGCCGCCAGCGCCGCTTTCGGCAGGTGCTCGCGCTGCGCGCGTGCCACGCCGAGATGATAGCGCGCGAGCGCGGCGATCTCCTCGGCGCACTCCTTGAGCGCCGGCGTCGATTTCAACGCGAAGACGCTGCGTTCGAGATCGATCTTCTGCGCCGCGATCATGTCCTGCGGCAAATAGAGCCGCTTCATCCCGGCGTGGAACCACACCGCGGCCAGCAGGCCGCTGAGCGCATAAGCGATCCCGACTGAGAGCCCCGCCGCCTCGCCCTCGCCTTGGCGCAGCCCGAGCGCTTCCATCGCGAGAAGCACGAGAGCCCCGGACGAGCCCTCGGCATAGGCTTCGAGCGCGAGGAGCGATTCCGGCGGCTCCTCGGCGAAATCCTTCTCGCGCGCATCGAGCAGCGCATCGAAATGCGCGCGCGTCAGGCGATGCGCCGCGATCGCCTGCGCCAGCGCCTCGGCGACATCGTGGCGCCGCGGCGCGTTTCCGGCATAGATTTCGTCGAGCGCATCGCGCCACCATTGCAGGCGAATGCGGCCGAGGATCGGCTCGTGCGTCACCTCGCGCACCCGCGCGATCTCGTAATTGAAGGCATAGAGCGCGAAGAGCGCGTCACGCGCCGCAGCCGGCGCGAACAGCGCGGTCTGAAACCGGTCGCGATCGTGCTGGCGCAGCCCGGCAGCGAGCGAGGAGAGCGCGGCCTCCGCCATGCTGCGCGCCGCTAGGAAGCGGTGGAGGGCCGGTTGCCGGCCGAAGCATCCCGTGCGCGCTCGAGGCAAGCGGGACAGAGACAGGCTTCGTCCCCACTCGGCATGGGGATATAGGGCGGCCTCATGCACCAGCAATCCGTGCCCGGCCTGCAGGTGAAAGTTGTGCCGCAGCGCGGGCAGCGCGTTTCAGCTTCGCTCATGTCGCGATTATGACACGCCGGCGCGATCTCGACGATCCGACCATCACCACAAGCGTGACGCGGAATGAGCACTTGTCAAATTTCGGTTGCACGGCGGGATTGAAAGACATTTAATGACCGCCAGCCTGGGCGTTCGGGCCCTGGAGCCCCATCTATAGCGGACATGCACCCGCACCGCGCAGGCGGGCGCAGCGATCCACCAATCAGCAACGAAGCGAGGAGACGATGGCTTTCGAACTTCCCCCTTTGCCTTTCGCGAAGGATGCTCTCGAGCCGACTATCTCGGCTCGGACTTTCGAGTTTCATCACGGCAAGCACCATCAGGCCTATGTCACCAATTTGAACAATCTGGTGAAGGATTCGCCGATGGCCTCGCAATCGCTCGAGGACATCATCCGCGCCACGGCCAAGGATGAAGCGAAGGTCGGAATCTTCAACAACGCGGCGCAGGTGTGGAACCACACCTTCTTCTGGAACTCGATGAAGACCAAGGGCGGCGGCCAGCCTTCGGGCAATGTCCAGAGCGCGATCAACGGCGCCTTCGGCAGCTTCGACAAGTTCAAGGACGAGTTCAAGCAGGCGGCGGCCACGCAATTCGGCAGCGGCTGGGCCTGGCACGTGATCGACGGCGGCAAACTCAAGGTCACCAAGACCGCGAATGCGGTGAACCCGATGTCCCAGGGCCAGACCGCGCTTCTCACCTGCGATGTGTGGGAGCACGCGTATTACCTCGACTATCAGAACCGGCGGCCGGATTTCGTCGCCGCCTTCCTCGACAATCTGGTGAATTGGGACTTCGTCGCGCAAAATCTGTCGAAGGCGCGCTGACCTCTCGAACACCGTCAAGACATCGAGCAAGCGGGGCCGCTGGACCATGATCGCCTGAAACGGAATCAGCTTCGATTCCGTTTCGGGCGTGAATCATGGTCTATGTTTTTGAATCGAGAGCACGATTCACGTATCGGAAAAAAGCGGCCCACTTCTTTCCGATACGATCGTGCTCAAGGCCCCGTTTTTCTTTGCGCGCGATACAACGACCGCTCAGCCGGGCGGCAGCAGCGCCGCTGCGACGCGGCGATCCTCGGCCAAGAGCACGTTGTACGTCCGGCACGCGGCGCCCGTATCCATCGCATCGACCACCACGCCTTCGGCGCGCAGCGCCCGACGCAGCGCCGCCGGAACCGGCGCCATGCGCTTGCCGCAGCCGAGCAACAGGATGCGCACCCCCGCCTCCAGCACCGGCGCCAGGCTCTCGATCGTGATCGCTTCGAGGCGGGCGACCGGCCAGTCATGGGTCGCGTCGGGCAGCACGATGACCGCGCCTTTGTGGAAGGTGCCGCTCACACGAAAACCGTCGGCGCTGTAGCTGTCGATCACCTGCCGGTCTTTGGGGACGAGCGGTGTGACGTCCAACTCAGGATGTCCCGGAAGCCTTTGCGTCGCCCGCCGGCGCCTTCACCGCGCCGTGCTTCGGCCGGATGTAATAGAGCATCGGCGCGGCGATATAGAGCGAGGAATAGGTGCCGACGACGATGCCCCAGAGCATCGCGATCGAGAAGCCGCGCAACACCTCGCCGCCGAAGATGAGCAGCGAGAGCACGGCGAGCGCGGTGGTGCTGACCGTCAAGATGGTGCGCGACAGGGTCTCGTTGAGACTCTTGTTGATAAGGACGGTGAAATCCATGCTCTTGTGCTTGCGCATGGTCTCGCGCACACGGTCATAGATCACGACCGTGTCGTTGATCGAATAGCCGGCGATGGTCAGGATCGCGGCCAAGGTCGTGAGGTTGAACTCGAGCCGGAACAGCGCGAAGAGCCCGATCGTGGTGAGCGTGTCGTGCAAGGTCGACAGCATCGCGCCGATGCCGAACTGCCATTCGAAGCGGAACCAGACATAGACCGCGATCGCCAGCAGCGCCAGAACCGTGGCCTCGGTGCCGGCACGGATCAGCTCGGCGCCGACCGTGGGGCCGACCACCTCGGTGCGGCGATACTCGACCGTTTTGCCGAGCTTCGCCTTGACGCGCTCGACCGCCTGTTCCTGACCCTCGTCGCCGCCCGGCTGGCGCTGCAGGCGGATGAGCACGTCGTCGGGCCCGCCGAAGCCTTGCAGCGAAACATCGCCGAGGCCGAGCCCGTTGAGCTCGGAGCGGAGCTGGCCGAGATCGGCCGGCCCGCCCAAAGTGCGCGCCTCGATGATCGTGCCGCCGCTGAAATCGATGCCGTAATTGAGCCCTTCGGTGAAGAAGAGCACGAGCGAGCCCAAGGTCATCACCAGCGACAGGGCGAAGCCGAGCTTGTGCATCCCCATGAAGTCGATGTTGGGGATGCGGCGGATGATGATGAGCGGGCGTATCATGGGCTAGATCGGAATCACTTTGGGCTTGGTCTGGCGCAGCCAGGTCACGATCTGTAGCCGCGTCACCAGGATAGCCGAAAACAAGGAGGTGAGCACGCCGATGCTCAAGGTCACGGCGAAGCCCTTGATCGGGCCGGAGCCGAGCCAAAACATCAGCGCGCCGGCGACCAAGGTCGTCACATGGCTGTCGAGAATGGTGCCGAAAGCGCGCTCGAACCCGGCCTGGAGCGACGAGATCACCGTGCGTCCGCCGCGCACTTCCTCGCGGATGCGCTCATAGATCAGCACATTGGCGTCGACCGCCATGCCCATGGTGAGCGCGATCCCGGCGATTCCCGGCAAGGTCAAGGTCGCGCCGAGGATCGACAGGGTCGCCAGCATGATACAGAGGTTGAAGAACAGCGCGATGTCGGCGAAGAGGCCGAAGAGCCCGTAGAAGACGAACATGAAGATCACGACCAGGATCACGCCGACGATGCTGGCGAGCGCGCCGGCATGGATCGAATCCGAGCCGAGATCGGGGCCGACCGTGCGTTCCTCGAGTACGGTCAAGGGCGCGGGCAAGGCGCCGGCGCGCAACAGCACGGCGAGATCGTTGGCCGATTGGGCCGTGAAATTGCCCGAGATCACGCCCGAGCCGCCGAGAATGGGCTCTTGGATAATGGGCGCGCTGATCACCTTGTTGTCGAGCACGATGGCGAAGGGCTTCTTGACATTCTCCCTGGTCGCGTCGGCGAAGCGCCGCGCGCCGGTCGAATTGAACTTGAAGCTCACCACCGGCGCATTGTCCTGGAAGGTGGGCTGGGCGTTGGTCAAGCTGTCGCCGCTCACCATCACGCGCCGGTGAACGACGTAATACTGCGCCGGCTTGCCGTCGATCTTCTGATCGCTCGGCAAAACTTCATCGCCGGGCGGCAGCCTTCCGGCGCGCGCATCCTCGGGCGAGACATTGGTGTCGACGAGCTGGAAGGTCATCTTCGCCGTCTTGCCGATGAGGTCGATCAAATGCTGAGGATTGCCGACGCCCGGCAGCTCCACGACGATGCGGGTATCGCCCTCGCGCTGAATGCTGGGCTCCTTGACGCCGCTCTCGTCGATGCGGCGGCGCACGATCTCGATCGATTGCGCCACCGCCGAGTTGCGGCGCTGCGTCAGCACCGACTGATTGGGGGTGAGCGTCACCGCCCCGGCGGATGAAATCTGGATGTCGAGATCGGAATCGAGCTTGGCGATGATGTCGCGCACTTGGCCGGCATTGCTCGGATCGCGCAGGTTGAAGGTGACGTGGCTGGCGTTCGAGGTGAGATCGGTATAGCCGATCCGGGCGGCGCTCAGGTGCTGACGCACATCGTCGACCACGCTGGTGAGCTGTTCCTTCTCGACGGCCGCCATGTCGACGGCGAGCAACAGATAGGAACCGCCGCGCAAATCGAGGCCGAGCGAGACCTGGTGCTTGGGGAAGAAAGACGGCCAGGCATCGACCGTCTGCGGCGCGAACGCGTTGGGCAGCGCGAAGATCACCCCCAGCAGGCAGACGCCGAGAATGAGAACGAGCTTCCAGGTTTGGAAATAAAGCATCGCGCGGGCCTGGGCGGATAAGCGCTAGCGCAGTCCCAGGAGCTTGCGCCAGATCGGAGTCGGGGCTTCCGCCGCGGCCTTACTCTCCTCCCCGCCCTCCTTCGCGGTCTTGTCCTGACCGTCCTTCGCCGCCACCGGCTCGGTCTTGGCGAGGACCTGCGAGACCGTGCTGCGCACCACGCGCACGCGCACATTGTCGGCGATATCGACCAGCAGCTCCTCGTTGCTGACCACTTTCGCCACCGTGCCGATGACGCCGCCCGCGGTGACGACGCGGTCGCCGCGGCGGATGGCTTCGAGCATCGCCCGCTGCTGCTTGGCCTTTTGCTGCTGCGGACGGATGAGGAAGAAATAGAAGACGACGAAGATCAGCGCGAGCGGCGCGATCGACGTCAGCATGTCGGCGCCGCCACCGCCGCCAGCCGCCTGCGCGTAAGCCGGCGAAATCAGCATCTTCGAACTCCCTCCCGAAATGCGGGCCCGCGCCGGACCCTCACGGCGCCGGACGCGGCGCATTGGTACCGGATAGGGCAGGAAAGCGCAAGTTGAGGGGCATTCTTGCGGCGCCGCGCGTCGCCGCTATCATGGCCGCGCGGCGCGGGGAATGGTGATGATGCAAGGGAGTGCGATGACGGAAAAGGTTAAGACCAAGAGCCTCCTCGCTCGCATCGCCGCCGCCCTCGAGCGTCAGGCGCCGCCGCCGCGCCCCAAGAACGATCTCGACGCGGCCGATGCCTTCGTCTGGCACGCCGATCGCGAATTTCTCGAGCCGGTCCAGCACGTCAACCGCGTCGATCTGTCGCTGCTTCAGGGCATCGACCGCGTGCGTGACATCCTGCTCGATAACACGCGCCGCTTCGCGC
>JBJKPV010000295.1:0-5601 GCA_046706015.1 Allostellaceae bacterium
CAGCTCGCCAATTTCACCGGCGTCGAAAAGATGATGGTGTCGAAGCATCTGCGTCTTCTCGTTCATCGCGGGTATGTGTCGCGCAGCCCGGGAATGCGCGACCGGCGGATCAACGAGATCCGCCTGACCCGCGCCGGCGTGCACGTCCTGCGGCGCGCCTTTAGCGCCAGCGCCGCCGCCAATGCCGGCTTCTTCCACGCGGCCGGCGACGATTGGAAGAAGATCAACACGCTGCTGCGCAAGCTCATCCACCGCCACACGCGCTAGGGGCGTGCACGTGCTTGCGTGGCGGGTGCTGCGGCCCGCCGCATCGGATCGCCGCGCGCCTCGCGATTGACCCTCCGATGGTGATCGGCAAAGATGCGCGGGAAAACGAAGTGGGGGCGAGGAACGTCATGGACTTGCATCTCGAGGGGCGCACTGCGCTCATCACCGGCGCATCGAAGGGCATCGGCCTGGGCATCGCCCAGTGCTTCGCGTCGGAGGGCGTGAACCTCGTCCTGGCCGCGCGCTCCAAGGATCAGCTCGAAGAGAACGGGGCCGAGCTGCGCGAGAAGTTCAAGGTCAAGGTCGAGACCATGGCGCTCGATCTTTCCGACCAGGCGGCGCGCGACCGGCTGGTGGCGAGCTTTCCCGACATCGACATCCTCATCAACAATGCCGGCGCCATTCCCGGCGGCACCATCTTCGAGGTCAACGACAAGGCGTGGCGCGCGGGCTGGGATCTCAAGGTCTATGGCTACGTCAATCTGACGCGCGCCTATTTCGACCTGATGGCCAAGCGCAAGCGCGGCGTCATCATCTGCATCTGCGGCCTCGGCGGCGAGAAGCTCGATTTCGGCTATATCGCCGGTGCCGCGGGCAACGCCTCGCTGATGGCTTTCGCACGCGCCATGGGCGGGCGCAGCATCGATTACGGCGTGCGCGTGCTCGCGGTCAATCCCGGGCCGGTCTTGACCGATCGCACCGTCTATCTCGGCAAGATCCGCGCCAAGCGCGAGCTGGGCGACGAGAACCGCTACCCCGAGAGCTTCGCCCATATGCCCTATAAGCGCCCGGCGACAGTCGAGGAGGTGGCGCCCATGGTTGCCTTCCTCGCCTCCGACCATTCGAGCTACATCAGCGGCACGGTCGTAACCATCGACGGTGGCCTCGCCAACCGCCATTCCCACGCCTAGGGCGCGCCATGCCGCAGGCCAAAACGAAAGACGGCGTCAAGCTCTATTACGAGGTCCAGGGCGCCGGCGCGCCGATCATTTTCGTCCACGAGCTCGCCGGCACCTGCCGTTCCTTCGATCCGCAAGTGGCCGCGTTGAAGCCGCGCTATCAATGCATCGTCTTCAACGCGCGCGGCTATCCACCGTCCGATGTGCCGCCGACCGTTGACTCATATTCCCAGGACATCGCCGCGGCCGATATCGCCGCGGTGCTCGACGCGGCCGGCATCGACAGCGCGCATGTCATGGGCGTCTCGATGGGCGCCGCCGCCGCGCTGCAATTCGCGCTTGCCCAGCCGGCGCGGTTGCGCTCGGCGATCCTTTGCAGCATCGGCAGCGGCTCTGACGCCAAGCCCGAGGAATACACGGCCAATATGGAGGCGATGGCGGCGCGGGTCGAAGAGAACGGCATGGCGCAGCTGCGCCAGAACTTCACCGCCTCGCCGGCGCGGCTGAAGCTCAAGGACAAGAACCCGGCCGCGTTCGAGACATTCCTCCAGGAGCTCGCCTCCTTCTCGGTGCTGGGCCTCACCAACACGATGCGCGGCGTGCAAAAGCGCCGGCCGCCGCTTTACGCGCATAAGGACCGCATCGCAGCGACGAAAATCCCGACCTTGGTGGTCCTGGGCGGCGATGATGAGGGTTGCCGCAAGCCGAGCCATTTCCTGAAAGAGACGCTGCCGGGCGCGCGGCTCGAGATCCTGCCCGATACCGGCCATGGCGTGAACATCGAGGAGCCGGCAAAGGTCAACCGCATGGTCGAGGATTTCATCGCCGGGGTCGAAGCCAGCCGGCGCTGAGCCGCGCCTTAGGAATTGGAGAGAAGAATGCCGTTTCATCCCGCTTCGACCGCGCTGCAGGATTTGCTCGTCCTCGATCTGACGCGGGTGCGTGCCGGCCCCACTTGCGCGCGCGAGCTCGCCGATTGGGGCGCCAATGTGATCAAGATCGATGCGCGCGAGGAAGGCGGCGCCGATGGCGGCGGCCCCTCGGATTTCTCCGCGCGCCACGATCCCGATTTCCAGAATCTCCATCGCAACAAGCGGGCGATGTCGCTCAACCTCAAGCACCAGGACGGGCTCGCCATCTTCCGCCGCATGGTGGCCAAAGCCGATATCGTGCTGGAGAATTACCGGCCCGACGTGAAGACGCGGCTCGGCATCGATTACGAGGCGCTGAAGGCGATCAATCCGCGCATCATCTATGCGAGCATCTCGGGCTTCGGCCAGGACGGGCCCTACCGCAACCGTCCAGGCGTCGATCAGATCGCGCAAGGCATGTCGGGACTGATGTCGGTCACCGGCGAGGAAGGCCGCGGGCCGATGCGCGTCGGTATCGCGGTCGGAGATCTCGCCGCGGGGCTCTGCGCCGCGATCGGCATCCTGGTCGCGCTGCATGAGCGCGAGCGCTCGGGCCAAGGGCAATGGATCGAGACCTCGCTCTTGGAAGCGCTGCTCTTCATGCTCGATTTCCAAGGTGCGCGCTATCTGATGAAAGGCGAGGTGCCACGGCAGGTCGGCAACAATCACCCGACCGGCGCGCCGACCGGCACCTTCAAGACCAGCGACGGCTATATCAACATCGCGCCGACGCCGCCGATGTGGCGGCGCTTTTGCGGCGCGATCGGGCGCGAGGATCTGGTCGAGCACGCCGATTACGCAACGCCCGTGCTCCGCCGCAAGAACCGCGAGCGGCTGAACGCTATGATCACCGCGATCACCGAGAAGGAAACGACCGCCGCCCTGATCGACCGCATGAACGCGGCGAGCATTCCCTGCGGCCCGGTCTATACCATCGATCAGAGCTTCGCCGATCCGCAAGTGAAGCATCTCGGCATCGCGCAGGCGGTGAAATCGCGGGCGCTGGGCGAGATCAAGCTGATCGGCCAGCCCTTGCATTTGAGCCGCACGCCGACCGCGATGGTCTCGGGCGCGCCCGATTACGGCGAGCAGAGCGACGAGATCCTCGCCGAGTTCGGCTAAAGCGCGGCCGAGATCGAAGCTTTCCGCAAGGGCGGCGCGGTTTAGCGGTTGTAGGAGAAGAAGAATGGATTTCGGTTTCACCGACGAGCAGAACATGCTGCGCGACAGCGTCAGCAAGCTCATGGACAAGCACGCGACGCCCGACTACATCCGCCGCCTCGAGCGCGAGCAGGCCTATCCTTACGAGCTCTACGACGAATGGATCAAGGCCGGCCACCTCGCCATGCCCTTCCCCGAGGAGTATGGCGGGCTCGGCGGCAACGCGGTCGATCTGGCGATCATTGCCGAGGAGATCTCCTCGCGCAGCACCGATCTCTGCATGGCCTTGGGCGGCAGCATGTTCTGCGGCCTCAACCTGGTGCGCAAGGCGTCCGAAGAACAGAAGCGCTATTGGCTCCCCAAATTGCTCTCGGGCGAGATCCGCATGTCGATCTCGATGTCGGAGCCCGATGCCGGCTCCGATGTCGGCGCGATGCGCACGACCGCGGTGCGCGAGGGCAATGGCTGGGTCATCAACGGCCAGAAGCTCTGGGCCACGGGTGCCGCGGCCAAAGACAACGTCATCAACATGTATGTGAAGACCGACAACAAAGCGCATTACCGCCAGGGCATGTCGCTCTTCCTGATCGACAAGGACACGCCCGGCATCGAGATGCGAAAGCTCGATATGCTCGGGCGGCGCTGCACCGGCACTTACGAGGTGTTCCTGAAAGACGTGAAGGTGCCGGCCGACCGGCTGGTCGGCGGCGAGGCTGGGCTCAACAAGGGCTTCGATTTCGTCCTCTCGGGGCTTCAGGTCGAGCGCGTGGTTTCGGCGGCAAGCTCCTGCGGCGGCGCGCGCGGGGTGGTCGCGATCGCGTCCAACTACGCCAAGGAGCGCAAGCAGTTCGGCCGGCCGATCGGCACCTTCCAGGCGATCGCGCATATGCTCGCCGACATGGAGACCGAGGCCGAGGCCGCGCGCTCGCTGATGTGGCGCGCCGCGTGGATGGTGGCCTCGGGCCAGAATGCGCTCAAGGAGATCACCATGGCGAAGCTCTTCTGCGCCGAGACCTATGCGAAGCTCGCCAATATGGGGATGCAGGTCCTGGGCGGCTACGGCTACAACATGGAATTCGACATGCAGCGTCATTACCGCGATGCGCGCGTCGCGACCGTCGCCGCCGGCTCCTCGCAAATCCAGCGCAATCTCATCGCCAATCTGATGGGCCACAAGGTGCAATAGTCGAAGCCCGCGCGGCGCTGATCGGAGACGCCCATGGATAGCCGCTTCAGCGAAGAACAGAATCTGCTGCGCGACAGCGTGCGCAAGCTGATGGCCAAGCACTGTCCGCCCGCGGTCATGCGCAAGATCGACCACGAGTAATCCTATCCTTACGCGCTCTATGACGCCTGGGTCGAAGCCGGGCTCATCGCCATGCCTTTCGCCGAGGCCTATGGCGGCTTGGGCGGCAGCACCGTCGATACCTGCATCATCATCGAGGAGATCGCGCGCACAAGCGCCGATCTCAGCATGATGATCGGCGGCAGCACCTTTTGCGGGCTCAATGTCCAGCGCAAGGGCTCGGAGGCGCAAAAACGCCACTGGCTGCCCAAGCTCCTGAAGGGCGAGATCAAGATGTCGATCTCGATGTCGGAGCCCGATGCCGGCTCCGATGTCGGCGCGATGCGCACGACGGCCGTTCGCGACGGCGATCATTGGGTGATCAACGGCCAGAAGCTCTGGGCGACCGGCGCCGGCGCCAAGGGCAACGTCATCAATGTTTACGTCAAGACCGATACCAAGGCGCATTACCGCCAAGGCATGTCTCTCTTTCTCGTCGATAACGACACGCCTGGGGTCGAGCTTAGAAAGCTCGACATGCTCGGCCGCTATTGCACCGGCACTTACGAGATCTTCTTCAAGGATGTGCGCGTGCCGGAAGATCGCCTGATCGGCGGCGAGAACAAGGGCTGGGAGTGCATTCTCTCAGGCCTTCAGGTCGAGCGTGTCGTCGCCGCCGCAGCTGATTGCGGCAGCGCCCAGGGCTGCGTCGATCTCGCGCTCGATTACGCCAAGGAGCGCAAGCAGTTCGGCCGCCCGATCGGCACCTTTCAAGCGATCGCGCATATGCTCGCCGACATGGCGACCGAGGTCGCGGCGGCGCGCGCCCTCGTCTATCAATGCGCCGCGCAGATCGACGGCGGCGGTGATGCGCTCAAGGAAATCACCATGGCGAAGCTCTTCGCCTCGGAGACCTACGCCAAGGTCGCCAATATGGGCATGCAGATCTTCGGCGGCTTTGGATATAACCGCGAATTCGACATGGAGCGGCACTACCGCGACGCGCGCGTCGCCACGGTGGCCGCTGGCACCTCGCAGATTCAGCGCAACCTCATCGCCGGGCTGATGGGGCTGAAGC
>JBJKPV010000296.1:0-3509 GCA_046706015.1 Allostellaceae bacterium
GCTCTATCATTTCTGCTATGGCAACTCGAACGGGCGCCATTCGGTCGAGCCCTCGAGCACGCGCGACGCCGTGATCATGGCGAACCGCATCGCCGCCTTGCTCGGCCCCGGCCGGGCGCTTCATCTCATTCATCTGCCCGTGCCGCGCAGCCGCGACGACGAGGCCTATTTCGCGCCGCTTAGCAATCTCGAGCTGCCCAGCGAGACGCTCATCGCCCTGGGGCTCGTCCATCTCAGCGACGGCATCGAGGGAACGCAAAGACGCATCGCGATGGCGCGGCGCTTCCTCGATCGTTTCGCGATCGCGACCGAATGCGGCTTGAGCCACGTGCCGAAAGACAAGGCGACCGATACGCTGCGCCTTCAGGCGCAGATCGCCGGCACGGTCTGATCCGGCCGGCGCAGCGACGCCGGCATTTCCAGCGCATGCCCGCCTGTGATCATTGCCGCGGCTCGGCGGTGAACTGCTTGGCGCCAGCGACCAATTTGATCGTCCGCAGAACCGGCTCGCAATCGGCCAGGTTGCGGCCGGCAATGTCGAACGCGCTGCCATGACCGACGCTGGAAAAGATCGGACCCGCGCCGATGGACATCGCGGCCGCATTTCGGCCGGCCAATAGCTTTACGGGTATGTGGCCTTGGTCGTGATACATGGCGACGAAAGCGTCCAGATCCTGTCGTCCGAGCATGAGGTCGGCACCCTTCGGCCCCTCGACGAGGTAGTCTTCGGCTCTCAACCGTTCGACGCTCGGCGCGATGATCCGGTCGTCGTCGTCGCCGAACAAACCGTGCTCTCCGGCATGAGGATTGATGCCGAAGATGCCGAGCTTGGGCCGCTCGATCCCGAAGCGCCGAAGCGCGTCGGCGCTTGTGCGGACGGCGGATTCGATCAAGTGCGGCGTAATGCGCGCCAAGGCGGTTTGTAGCCGTTCATGCAAGGTGACATGCACGATCCGTAAACCGCCGCCGACGAGCATCAGAAAGACCTCGTCCGGCGGTACGTTATTCAATCGGGCGAGAAGGCTGGGATAGCCCGAAAACGGTATGCCAGCCAGACTGACGCTGGTCTCGGAGTGCGGACAGGCGACGATCGCGGCCGCGTGCCCCTCCTCGGCGAGACGCAGAGCCGCTTCGACATAGGCGATCGTCGCTCGCCCGCCTGCGGCGGATGCGCTGCCGGGACGGAACGAGGCCGCATCCAGCGCCTCGACCGGGACGAACGCAAGCCCCTGTGCGGCGCTATTGCCGTCGAAGCGCCTCAGGAAATCACCCCTCGCGCAAGCCTCGGCATGGAAACGTATGACCCGTTCGTCGCCGACCAAGATGACCGGCGGCCCTGCTCGCTCTGCTGCGATGCGGAGCGCGGCTTTGACGGCGATCTCCGGCCCGATGCCGTTGGGATCGCCGATCGCGACGGCAATCGCGCTCACAGCGGTATAGCCAAGAGCGTATCGATGCGGGAGCTGTCGCAGACGACGGTTCGCTCGTTGAGCTTGGCGACGTCGCCGTTGACCGTATAGAGGTCCAGATAGCGGCCGGTCACATAAATCTCGGTCTCGCCCTCCTCCACGGTGCGGGCGACGAGGAAGGGTGTTTCGCTCCGCACCTTGGCGCCGTCTTCCGACAAGATGCAAGGCTGCCCAAGAATGTGCCGATATGCCTGCTTCTCGTAGACGTTGGCCTCGCGCAGGGCCGACACGCGGTCCTGCAGCATGCCGCGCGAGTTCGCGAACACGAGCCCGGCCTCCAAGCCTTCCCGGACATTGGCCGCCGTCGTGATCTTGTAGAGGCATCTCTCGCTGAAGAAGTCGGGCCACGCCTCGAGGCGATCGTCATCGATGCAGCGGGCAAAGTCCGCTTGTGTTTGCGCGATTAGTCGAAATGCGTCGGTCGACATGGCTGCTCGCTCAGAAATTCATCAATCCCCGATAGGCCTTCCAGAAGCCGCGGATCGAGGCTTCCGTCACCCGGCTCTCGCTGCTCTCGGCGCGCTCGCCTCCCATTTCGAGGACCGCTTCGCGTTCCGGCGCGCCCGCGATGCCCCGCTGCACGAAACCGCCGATGCAACCATCCTCCATCGAAACGTATCCCGCCGGACCGACGAGATTGCACTGCTTGATACGCGCGAGGCGCTGCTCAGGATTGTCGTCCGCGAAGCCGATATAGGTCCAGTTCAGATCCGTCCTGCCGGGCGAGCGTGGGACGATCTGACGGACGGCGATGGCATTCTGGATCTGCTGGAGCACGAATGTCGGAAAGACCGACAGGATCTGCAACGTAATGCCATCGTGGAATTCGTCGAAGCCTTCGAGAAGCGAGGGATCGGCAAGCTTGTAAGCGCTGTCGGATCGCAGGTGCTGGCTGGAATATTCCGAATTGCTTTGCGCCTGGCAGTCGATGGCCGAGTAACTCACGTGATGGCCGCCGCTCTCATCGACGATGATCGCACCTGTCTGCGACAGCCTGTTCAATTGGAAGGTGGTGAAGAACAGGTGAAGGATGCTGGCGTGGTACGAATCCTTCACATTCTCGATGTACAGCTTCCAATTGTTCGGCAGCACCTGCGTGAAGCGTCCGAGGACGACCGGCATGCGCCCGCCGAGCACGCGACCGATGCGCGAAGAGATTTGCTCGCCCAGGTAATCCTCGATCCGCGGCGGCGCCTCGGAAAACGAGCCGAAGATCAGGCCGTGAAGGACGGCGACGCGCAGCTTGCGCGGACCGTGTTCCTCGATGCGAAACGTCGCCGGCATTCCGCCCTTGCCCTTGACGCCGTTCCTGAACGCAACCCCCGTCAGATTGCCTTTCTTGTCATAGGTCCAACCATGATAAGCGCAGCTGAATTCCTTCTTTCCCTTGCCGCGCTTGTCGAGACAGATGAGCGCCCCGCGATGCGCGCAGCGGTTCTCGAAAGCGCGGATCTCGCCGTCTTGATCCCTGGTGACGACCACAGGCGCGTCGCCGATATGGGTCGTCACGAAATCTCCCGGCTCGGGTAATTCCGCCGACATCGCGAGATAGTGCCAGCTCGGACCGCGAAAGATCCGCTCCTGCTCGGCCCGGTAAACGTCCGCGTCCTGGAAAACCCAATAGGGAACGCGGGTCAAGCCAAGCGGCCAGGCGGACCTCGAAGCGGTCGGCTTGATCGCGGCGCACTCGGTCATGGCCAGCCTCTTCCTTGACATTTTTAGATTGTTCGAATATCGAACAATTACTCTATTTATGGAATAGCGTCTATCGGTTGCTCGCGCCTGTCAAGGGGCATGGCCAGCGACCCGGAGGGACCCCTTGAACAACGAGGAACAAAGACTCGCCCCGCGCCGCGGTGAGACCATGGGCGGCCTCGCCAAGGGGCTGGCGATCATCGAGGCGTTTGCGACGAAACGCGCCATGAGCGTCGCCGACGCGGCGCGCGCCGCCGGCGCGACGCGCGCGGCCGCAAGGCGATGCCTTCTCACGCTGGAGGCGTTGGGTTATCTCGAGCGGGCCGGGCGCGACTTTCGGCCCCT
>JBJKPV010000297.1:0-3688 GCA_046706015.1 Allostellaceae bacterium
GAGTAACGCGTCGTCGGCACCCGGCACGCCGGCTAGCGCGCCGCCTGCGACACCCACACCCACACCGACACCGCCGACGGTTGCTTCGGACGAAGGGCCGCGCGTTTATGGCGCGGTCGGCGAGCCCTCGCGCATCGTCGTCGATGTGACGCAGGATTGCTGGATTCAGATCCGCGACGGCGACCGCATCCTGATCGACAAGGTCCTGCATCCCGGCGAGTCCTATCGCGTCGGTGATCGGACCGGCCTCATCATGGATGTCGGCAATGCGGTGGGCCTCGCGATCGAGGTCGACGGTCACAAGACGCCGCCGATCAGCGGCACGGTCCGGCACGACATCGCGCTCGATGCTGCTCGTCTGGTCGCGGGCACGGCCGCGCCGAAGTGATCGGCTAGACCATGATCGTGTGAGACAAAATCAACTTCGATTCCGTCTCACACGTGAATCACGGTCTAAGTTTTTGAATCGAGAGCACGATTCGCGTATCGGAAAGAAACAGCCTGCTTCTTTCCGATACGATCGTGCTCTTGTGCGCCGCGTGGTTGCGCCGGTGGCGAAGATTTACCAATCCCGCCGCGCCTTTCGCCCTCCGGCGAAACGCGCTATAAGGCCCTCGGCCAAGCTGCGGCGAGGCTCATTTCCGCGAGGTTTTGTGCGATGAGCGTGCGTCCCTATCGCGACATTCAGCGGCGGCGGTGCCGCCAGATTCACGTCGGTCCCGTGGCGGTGGGGGGCGACGCGCCGATCACCGTGCAGTCAATGACCAACACGCTGACGCATGACGTGAAGGCGACGGTCGCGCAGATCCAGGCGCTGGAGCGCGCCGGCGCCGACATCGTCCGCGTGTCCTGCCCCGACGAGGAATCCTCGGCGGCACTCAAGCAGATCGTACCGCAGGTGAAGGTGCCGATCGTCGCCGATATCCATTTTCATTATAAGCGCGCGATCGAAGCGGCGAAGAACGGCGCCGCGTGCTTGCGCATCAATCCCGGCAATATCGGCTCGTCGGAGCGCGTGAAAGAGGTCGTCAAGGCGGCGAAGGACCACAATTGCTCGATGCGCATCGGCGTCAACGCCGGCTCCTTGGAGCGCGATCTCTTGGAGCGCTATGGCGAGCCTTGTCCCGAGGCCATGGTCGAAAGCGCGCTGACGCACGCGAAAATTCTCGAGGATAACGACTTCTTCGAGTTCAAGATCTCCTGCAAGGCGTCGGATGTGTTCTTGGCCGTCGCCGCCTATCAGCAGCTCGCCGAGGCGTGCGACTATCCGCTCCATCTCGGCATCACCGAGGCGGGCGGCTTGATGAGCGGCACGATCAAATCCGCGATCGGCATGGGCTCGCTGCTCTGGGCCGGCATCGGCGACACGATCCGGGTCTCGCTCTCGGCCGATCCGGTCGAGGAGATCAAGGTCGGGTACGACATCGTGAAATCCCTGGGCCTGCGCCGTCACGGCGTGACCGTGATCTCGTGCCCCTCCTGCGCGCGCCAGCAATTCGAGGTGATCAAGACGGTCGAGCTCCTGGAAAAGCGCCTGGCGCATATCACCACGCCGATCACGCTCTCGGTCATCGGCTGCGTCGTCAACGGGCCGGGCGAGGCGCGCGAGACCGATATCGGCTTCACCGGCGGCGGCAACGGCACGCATCAGGTCTATATCGCTGGCGTGCCGGCGCATCGACTCAAGGATCAGAGCATCGTCGACCACCTCGTCGATCTGGTCGAGAAGAAGGCGGCCGAGATCGAAGCCGGCAAAGAAGAAGCCGCGCAGCGAGCCGCCGCCGAAACCGTCTCCTGACGCGAATGGCAGGTCTGCAACCGGCCCGCGGGACGCAGGATCTCCTCCCGGAGGCGCAGCGACGCCATCGCGCGGTCGTCGAAACCGCGCGCAGCATCGCCGAGCGCTTCGGCTATCAGGAAATCGCGACCCCGATCTTCGAATTCACCGAGGTGTTCGCGCGGCCGATCGGCGAGACCAGCGACATCGTTACCAAGGAGATGTACAGCTTCGCCGATCGCGGCGGCGAGGAGGTCACGCTCAGGCCTGAATACACCGCCGGCATCGTGCGCGCGGTTCTCTCCAATGGCCTGACGCAAAGCCTGCCGCTCAAATTCTTCGCCTCGGGCCCGATGTTCCGCTACGAGCGGCCGCAGAAGGGCCGCTTCCGCCAGTTCCATCAGATCGACGCCGAACTGATCGGCGTGGCGCAGCCCGCCGGCGATGTCGAGCTCATCGCCTTGGCGGCCGAAATTCTCGACGCGCTCGGCGTCTTGAAGCGCACCACGCTCGAGCTCAACACGCTCGGCGACACGGCCAGCCGGCATGCCTATCGCCAGGCGCTGGTCGAGTATTACGCCGCGCATCGCGCGAGCTTGAGCGAGGACAGCCTGCGCCGGCTCGACAAGAATCCGCTGCGCATTCTCGATTCGAAGGATGAAGGCGACAAGCGCATCAACGCCGAAGCGCCGCCTTTCGACGCCTATGTAACGCCGGAAGCGCGGGACTTCTTCGCCGCGGTACGAAAGGGGCTCGACGTGCTCGGCATCCCTTACCGGCTCAATCCGCTCTTGGTGCGCGGCCTCGATTATTATTGTCATACCGCGTTCGAATTCGTGACCACGGATTTGGGCGCGCAAGGCACGGTTCTGGGCGGCGGCCGTTACGACGGGCTGATGGGCGTGATGGGCGGCCCGGAGACGCCCGGCGTCGGCTGGGCGGCCGGGATCGAGCGCTTGGCGTTGTTGATCGACGAGCCGGTGCCGCCGCCGCGGCCGATCACGCTGGTCCCCTTGGGCGAGGCGGGCGAGGCGATGGCCTTGAAACTCGCCCGGTCCTTGCGGCGCGCCGGTTTCACGATCGATCTCGGCTATTCCGGCAATCTGCGCCGCCGGCTGCAACGCGCCGACAAGGTCAAAGCGCGCGCCGCCATCATCCTCGGCGACAACGAGCTCGCGCGCGAAGTCGTTGCCTTGCGCGATCTCGACACTGGCGAGCAGAGCGAGGTCCCGCTCGCCGCGCTCGAGGACCATCTGACGCAATTTCGCTAGCGGAGTCCGTCGTGCCCGGCAGCACCGAAGCCGGGACGGGCGATCAGCGGCTCGTCATCGGCGTCCACCATCGCTCGACTCCCGCGGGTCTCGCGCGGCCGGTCGCGCGGCTCAACGATTTGCTCGTGGCATCGTTGCGCAGCCGACGCTTGAGGCCCATTTTCGTCATCGATACAGCAATTCCCGCCGATGCGGCGCTGTCGACACGCGAGCTTGGCGGCGCAGAAAAGAGGAACGCGTGACGACCATCCCCTTCGAAGCGAAGCTCGAGCGAGTCGTGCGCCGCCATGCGGAGCTGCGCGACGCGCTCGCCGACCCCGAGCGCGCGGGCGGGGATTTCGCCAAGCTCTCGAAGGAGTACAGCGATCTGACGCCGCTGGCCGAGAGCATCGACGCCTTCATGCGGGCGCGCCGCGAGCGCGCCGAGCTGGGCACTCTCGCCACGGAAGGCGAGGCCGATATGCGCGCCTTGGCCGAAACCGAGATGCAGCTTCTCGACAAGCGAATCCCGGAGCTCGAGCGCGAGGTCAAGCTGCTGCTTTTACCCAAGGACGAGGCCGATGCGCGCAACGCCATCCTCGAAGTGCGCGCCGGCACGGGCGGCGAGGAGGCGGCGCTCTTCGCCGCCGAGCTCTTCCGC
>JBJKPV010000298.1:0-17830 GCA_046706015.1 Allostellaceae bacterium
GCGACGCCCGCCTATGACGGGCAGTTCGGGCAGATCTGCCGCAGCGCCTCGGTTGGACAACCGACGAACGTGCAGGCCGAGAAATACGCGCTGCTGGTGCGGGCGATGACCGCGGGTATCGAGACCATCCGTCCCGGCATCAAGGTCTCGGACATCGCCGGCGCGATCGACGCGGTGATGACCGAAGCCGGCTATGAGAAATACAACCACCCGCCCTACCTCAATCGGCGCGGCCATGGCATGGGCACGGGCTCGATCGCGCCGGGCGACATCGCCATCGACAACTATACGGTCCTCGAGGAGGACATGGCATTCGTCGTCCATCCGAACCAATACCTGCCGGAGACGGGCTATTTTCTGTGCGGCGAGCCGGTGCGCGTAACCGCGACCGGCTATGAGTCGCTGAGCAAGACATGGGCCGAGCTCGGCACGGTCAGGGGCTGAGCCATGCGGGTTCTCGAAACGACCTTGCTCACCGGTCCCTATGATTGGGACGAGCGCACGCTGCCGCGCGGCGACTATGAGGCGCGGCTCGAGCGCGTGCGCGCGGCAATGACGCAAGCGGGCGCCGCTGCGCTCGCCATCCATGGCCATCCGGGCAATTACGGCGCGATGGCCTATCTCACCGGCTATACACCCAAGCTCGGGGCAACCTTGACGCTCGTGCCGCGCGAGGGAAAGCTGCGCATCCTGGCGCCGGGCACGCCCAAAATGATGGACATCGCGAAGCGCCTGACCTGGGTCGAGGACGTGCGGCCGCTCGGCAACGCACCCAAAAACGTCGCCGAGTTCGTCGGCGGCGGCACCTTGGCGACATGGGCATTCGGCACCCTGCCGCAGGCGCTTTATGGCGGCATCGCCAAAGCCATGGCGCCGCACGCTCTGCTGCCGCTCGATCAAGCGCTCGATGCGCTGCGGCAGCGCAAATCGCCGCACGAACTCGAACTCTTGCGCGGTGCCGCGCGCTTTCTTGCGGCGGCGACCGACGCCTTTGCCGCGAGCCTGCGCGCAGGCAAAGGCGTGCGCAGCGCAGCGCTGGCGGCGGAACGCGCGGCGATCGCAGCGGGCGCGCAGGATGCGCGCGTCCTGGCGAGCCTGTCGCCCGGCGGCGTACCGCTGCCGCTCGATGCGGCGAGCGACGAGCGTGTGCTCGATCCCGCCAATGCCGGCATCGCCGTACAGAACCATGGCTATTGGGCGTCGGGCACCGTGACCGTCGCGCGCCGGCAAGGCGCGGCGCAAGCGCGGGCGCGGGACGCGCTCGCCGCCGCTCTCGGCATGGCGCGGGGCGGAGCGCATTTGCCCGAAGGCGTTGCTGCAAACGCGATCGGTCTCTCGCTCGAGGAAGGACCCGACGACACGCTCGAAGCCCGCGCGGTCTATGCCGTGACGAGCACCGCCAGGGAGGGCGGCGAAACCGCTTATGCCTCGGCGCTCGTGGCGGTCACGGAGAGCGGATGCGACGTGTTGTGGCAAGGGTCGGCATGATGCCGGCGCTTCGGGCGTCTTTTTAGGGGCATGGCCCCGGCCTAGTCGACCCGGTATCCGCAGCCGATCGACGCCCGGCCAGGACCGGGCGCCTTGCGTCCTATGGCTATTGCGCGCCCGGCCCGACGCCGCCGTGAAGCGCGCCCTGCATCATCCCTCGCATCATTCCCGGCATCATCGCGCCGCCGTTGCTCATCATCGCCGTGTGAACGGCCGCCATGCCGCCGGCGACAAGATCGCTGACTTCGCCGGCGTGCTTTTGCAGCGCGGCCACGGTCTCGGGATCGCTCGACGTTTGGGTAACGACCGCGCCCGTGGCCGTGGTCTCGACCTTCGTGCGAACCTTATCGCCCTTTTGCAGGATCGAATGCAGCGCCGGGCTCTCGATCGGCAGACCGGGATCGCTGCGCGCATCGACGCGCTGCACCATGCTCGCAACGTGATCTTTGATGAGCCGTGCGATTTGTGGATCGTCCGACTCCGTGACCGTTCGAATACCGTTCGGCAGGTTGGTGACCGTGCGCTTGATGCGATCATGATTGACGATCAATTCGTGGATGACGCCCATCTGCGCCATCGTCGCCGGGTCATGGCCTGCCCCCATCATCATTGCCGGACCCGCAAAGCCCGGACCCATGAGCCCCGGGCCGGCGAATCCCGGGCCCATTCCGTGCGGGCCGAAATGCGGCGGCGTTTGCGCCATCGCGCGCCAGCCCAGCGCGCCGGCAACGACAACCACGGCGCCGACGGTCAATATCTTGGTCGTCTTCTTCATCGGATTGCTCCTTTGACGTCTCTCGCGACGGACCATCCGTCGCCGCCAAGGATCTAAGAGCCGCCTGTCACAGGAGTTTGTCGCGATGCCGCGAAATTGTGCCAAACTGTGCCAGGCCGCAGGCCCGACACACCTGGTCACAATTTTTGCGGCCCGCGATCGTCCCGCCACGCTAGGTTTCAGCCATGGCCACGCCGCACATTCTCGTTGTCGACGATCACCGCGAGATTCGCGAGCTGGTGTCCCGCGTTCTCATCAAGGAAGGCTTTCGGGTGAGCGTCGCGGCCGACGGGAAGGCCATGCGCAAGGCGCTGGCCGACGGCCGGTTCGACTTGGTCCTCCTCGATCTCATGCTGCCGGGGGAAGACGGGCTGGCGCTCTGCCGTGCGCTCCGCGCGGAAAGCGATATCCCGGTCATCATGCTGACGGCGAAGGGCGAAGAGGTCGATCGGGTGATCGGGCTCGAAATGGGGGCCGATGATTATCTGGCAAAGCCCTTCGGCAGCCGGGAGCTGATCGCACGGATCAAGGCGGTGCTGCGCCGCGCCCGCGCCGGGACCGCACCCGGTCCTCGGCATCAGCCGAAGCGCTTTCGTTTCGAGCGCTGGATTCTCGACACCGGCGCGCGCGAATTGCTGCGCGACGACGGCGTGGCGGTTCCGCTCAGCACCGGGGAATACGATCTGCTCCTGGCGCTGGTCGAGCGGCCGCAACGCGTGCTGAGCCGCGATCAGCTTCTCGATCTCGCTCGCGGCCGGTCCGCCGGCGCCCTTGACCGCGCCATCGATACCCAAATCAGCCGGCTGCGCAAGAAGATCGAAAGAGACCCGGGCAATCCGAAGATCGTGCAGACCGTCTGGGGCGGCGGCTACACCTTCGCCGCCGCGGTGAGCCGGGAATGAAACGCCTCCTGCCGCAGAGCTTGTTCGGGCAGACCTTGCTCATCTTGCTGGCCGGTCTCGCGGTCTCGCACCTCGTCGGCGCCTGGATCTACACGTCGGACCGCGAGAGCGCCGTTCGCGCGGTCGGCGGGTTTGCCGTGGCGCAGCGCATCGCAAATCTGGCGCAACTGGTCGAGGACGCCCCCGCGCAATGGCGGGACCGGATCGTCGCCGCGTCGAGCGATCCGGCGTTTCGCGGTGGCTTGTCGGAAAGCGCGCCCGCTTTCGCCGCGGCGACGAATCAACCGGCGGTCTCGCGGGTGATCGAAGAGTTTCTTGGCGATCGGCTGCCGCGGCACACGATGCGGCAGGTCCGGGTCGCGGTGGCCGAAACGCCGGCGCCGCCTTTTGCCTTCATGCCCGGCCATATGATGGCGATGGCGCCGATGATGCGCGCGATGGGGGCATGGCGCTGATTGAACGCGGAGATCCAGCTGGCCGACGGACAATGGCTCACCTTCGCCACCGTCTTGCCCGACACCGGTCCGGCGGTCTCGTGGCAGTTGGTCCTTTCGATGGCCGCGACGGCGACGATCATTCTCGTGGCCTCGATCTGGGCGGTGCGCCGGGTTACCGCGCCGCTCGCCGGCATCGCCGCGGCGGCCGAGCGGCTGGGTAAGGATGTCGGCACAGCGCCGCTCCCCGAACGAGGCACGATCGAGATGCGGCAGGCGACGCGCGCCTTCAACGAAATGCAAGAACGTTTGCGTCGCCTCGTCGAAAACCGCACGCGAATGCTCGCGGCGATTTCGCACGATCTGCGCACGCCCTTGACCCTGTTGCGGCTCCGGGCGGAGAATTTCGGGGATGCCGAAGAACGCGAGAAGATGCTCGCCACGATCGCCGACATGACCGGCATGATCGAAGCGACGCTCGCTTTTGCGCGCGATGACGCCGCGGCGGAGAAGCGCCGCCCCACCGACCTCGGCGCGCTTGTCGCGACGATCGTCGACGACATGGCCGACGCGGGCATGAGCGTGACAATGACGCCCGCATCGTCGGTTGTTTGCGACGTTCGCCCCGCGGCGCTAAGACGAGCCATCACGAACCTGGTCGACAACGCGGTCAAGTATGGCAAGAGCGCACGCGTTTCGATCCGACCGGCGCCGCGGGCGGTGGAGATCGTCGTCGAGGACGACGGCCCGGGCATTCCCGAGGGAGAACTGGCCCGGGTCTTCCAGCCTTTTTATCGGATTGATGAGTCGCGCAGCCACGAGACCGGCGGTATCGGCTTGGGCCTGGCCATCGCTTTGTCCATCGTCGAGGCGCATGGCGGCGGCCTTACGCTCGCCAACCGAAGCGAGGGCGGATTGCGCGCCACGGCTACGATCCCGCGCTGAGACCGCTTGGCTAGAGCGTTTTCCGCCGAAGTGGAAGCCGGTTCGGCGCAGAAAGCGCGACAAAATCAACGAATCTAGAGCGTGGTCCGATTCAATCTGATCGGGACACGCTCTAGCCCGCGAGGATCGCGAGGCACGTGTTGCCGCGCTCCGCTCGCAGCCCTCAAAAAAATCCCCTCGCCCGGCGCTTAGCCGAACGAGGGGATGCGTCAGCGCGTCAACTGATCTTTACGACGAAGCCTTCGCGGCCATGTCGACGTATTTGTTGGTGAACATGTTGTCGAAGTTCTTGCGCGCCTCGTCCTTCTTCAAGATGCCGCCGAAGATCATGAATTGCTGCACGTGGATGAAATTGGCCTCCTTGTAGCGCGGCACCAAGGGCGTGGTGTTGACCAGCTCCTTCAGCGAATTCTCGAGATCCTGCTTGTTCGCGCCCGGCATGCGCTTCATCGCGACCTCGAGCGCCTGTTGCGGATGCTCGTGGATGAATTTATGCGCCTCGACATAGCCGCGCGCGAGCTTCTCGCAGATCGATTGATGGCTGTCGCAGAAGCCTTGACGCGTCGTCGTCGTCGTCGCGATGGTCGGGATCAGCTCCGGCACGTCGGTCGCGCCACTCGCCACCATGACGTTACCCATTCTGAGCGCCGTCTCGACCCAGGGATAGTTGAGCACCGCCGCCTGGATCGCGCCCGATTTCAGCGCGGCGATCGCCTCCGTCGGCTGCATATAGACCTCGGTCATATCGCTCTTGGCGTTGAGATCATCCTTCCCCGCGAAATAGCGCAGCACGATGTCGACGACCGTATTCGGCGCATCGACGCTGACCTTCTTACCCTTCAGCCGCGCGATGCGCTCCTTGACCGACGCGTTGGCGGGCAGGCCCTTGAGCAAACTCGGGCTGCCCACGATGGCAAAATCGACGCCCTCGGCCATCAGCGCGATGCCGGTCATGTGCCGGCCGCGGATATTGCCGCGGATGAGGCTCGCGCCCGATTGCACCGCGAAATCGACGCTGCCGGCCAGCATCGCATTGGTCGTACCCATGCCGGTGATGTTATGTACGGTGACGTCGAGGCCGAGCTTCTTCCACATGCCCAGGTCCTTGGCGACATAGACAGGAAGGAAGGTCACGGTCGTCGCCGGCAGCGAGACCGACGTGTGCTCCATCGTGCCGGCGGCCCGCGCCGGGCCGCCGAACGCGGCCAGGCTGACGAATGCCGCGGCCATCGCGGCGGTTCGAAGCGTCTTCATCACTTAATTTCCTCCCTGTTGAAACCTTATCGCTCTTTACGACGACGCCTTCGCCGCCATGTCCACGTATTTGTTCGTGAACATCTTCGAGAAGTCCTTTTGCGCCTCGTCCTTCCTGAGGATTCCGCCAAAGATCATCAGCTTCTGCGTATTTGAGAACGCAGCGGCGTCGTAACGCGGCACCTCGGGCGTCGCTTTCACCAGCACTTTCAGTGAATTCTCGAGGTCCTCCTTGTTGGCGCCCGGCATGCGCTTCAGCGCGACCTCAAGCGCCTGCTGCGGATGCTCGTGGATGAATTTGTGCGCCTCGACATAGCCGCGCGCGAGCTTCTCGCAGATCGATTGATGGCTGTCGCAGAAGCCCTCGCGGGTCGTCGTCGTGGTCGCGATGGTCGGGGTCAGTTCGGGCAGTTCGGTGATGGCGTTCACCAGCATGCTCGCCACGCCCTCCCGTAAGGCCGTCTCGACCCAAGGATAGTTGAGCATCGCCGCGTCGATCGAGCCCGACTTCATCGCCGCGATCGCCTGGGTCGGGTGCATATAGACCTCGGTCATGTCCGTCTTGCTATTGAGGCCGGCCTCCCCGGCAAAGTAGCGCAGCAGGACGTCAACCACCGTATTGGGCGAGTCGACGCTGATCTTCTTGCCCTTCAAGGCGGCGACGCGCTCTTTGAGCGAGCCCTTCCAATCGAGCCCGGGCAAGGACGCCTTGTGTGCCACGAGGGCGAACGCCTCGTGGTTGGCCATTTCGGCGATGCCCAGCATGTGGCGGCCGCGAATATTGCCGCGGATCAGGCTCGGCCCGGATTGCACCGCGAAGTCGACGCTGCCCGCCAGCATGGCGTTGGTCGAGCCCATGCCGGTGATGTTGTGCAAGGTCACGTCGAGGCCGAGCTTCTTCCACATGCCCATATCCTCGGCGACATAGACGGGCAAGAAGGTCACGGTCGTCGCCGGCAGAGCGACCGACGTGTGCTCCATCGTTGCCGCCTGCGTATTGCCGGCGAACCCTGCTAGGCTGAGCAACGCCGCAGCAATCGCGGCCGTTTGAAGCGTCTTCATGACGTCCTCCTCCCAGTTGAAACCTGCCCGCGCGGCCCATGCCGCCGAGTCCGCACTGCCTTACATCGACATGTCGCGCGACACCGGCCGCCAGGCGAGCGAGCGCGCCTGAACCCGCTTGAGCGCGGCGTTCACCGCAATCACCAGCACGGTTACGACGACCGCGCCCGCGACCACGCCCGTGGTGTCGTTGAGCGAGCGCGCATTCTGGATGTACCAGCCGAGGCCTGAATCGGCGGCGATGAACTCACCCACCACCGCGCCCGATAGCGCGCGCGGCAAAGCGATCTTCAATCCCGCGAAGAGATAGGGCTTTGCGGTGTTCCAGACGATCTCGCGGCTGATGAACCACTCGCTGGCGCCCGCGACCCGCAACATCGAAACGAGCTTCGGGTCGACGCTCATGATCCCCGCAAGACCGTTATAGAAGAGCAGAAAGAACACGATCGAGGCGACGAAGATGATCTTCGCGGGAATGCCGATCCCGAACCACAGGATGAAGAGCGGCGCCAAGGCCAGCTTCGGCATGCCGAATGCCGCCGAGATGAAGGGATCGAGCGCCGCCATCAGCCGCGGCGACAGCCGCAACAGGAAAGGCAGCACCGCGCCGCCTGCCCCGCCCAGCACCATGCCGACCGCCGCCTCCCATAAGGTCACGCCCGTGTCGTGCGCGAGTTGGCCCGAGGCCGTGATCTTCCAGATGCGCACCAAGGTATCGATGGGACCGGGCAGCCACTCGACGCCCATGACGTTCGTGCCCAACTGCCACACCACGAGGAACGCGATGCCGAGCGCAATGCGTCCGACCGGTACCAGGTTGCGCTTGCCGCGCAGGCGCGGCCGCGGCAGAACGGCGGCGATGCTCATTGGATCTCTCTCCGCACGGTCTCGAACATGTCGCCGAAACCCTCGAGCTTGTAGAGATTGCCGAGGTCGCGCGGGCGGCGGATGTCGATCTGGTGCTGCGCGATAATCTTGGCCGGCGATTTCGACAGCACCAGGACGCGGTCGCCGAGCGAGATCGCCTCGCCGATGTCGTGGGTGACGAAAACGATGGTCTTGCGCCCGTGGTTCCACAGCCGCAGCAGATCCTGCTGAAGCTGGGCGCGGGTCTGGGCGTCCACCGCGCCGAAGGGCTCGTCCATCAGGATGATCGGCGGGTCATAGGCGAGCGTTCGGATCAGCGAGGCGCGCTTCCTCATGCCGCCCGAGAGCTCGTGCGGGTAGTAGCGCTCGAACCCCGTGAGGTTGGTCGCGCGCAGCAGTTCCCTCACGCGCTCTTGCGCCGCTTCGTCATACCGCCCCTGGAGTTTCAGCGGCATGGTCACGTTGTCAATCAGCGTGCGCCAGGGAAGAAGATTGTCGTCCTGCGTCACATAGCCGATCTGGCAGTTCCAGCCCGGATTGAGCGCCGCCGCGTGACCGGTCTCGATCAGCTCGCCGCGGAAGAAGATCTCGCCATCGCTCGCGCCATCACATTGGGCGATGATGTTGAGAAGCGTCGATTTTCCGGCGCCCGACGGGCCGACCATGGTGAGGAATTCCTGGTCCGCCACATGGAAGGAGAGATCGGCGAGGATCAAAGGGGCTTCGGCGTCACGCGTGCGCGGCGGAAAGCGCTTGGCGAGGCCTTTGACCTCGAGGATCGGTGCGGTCCCGTTCTTCATGCGCTCATCGCCCTTCCGCCCAGTCCGTGCTGCGGCGGTCGCCAGCGCAGGAGCCAGCGCTCCGCCCGCGCCACCAGAAGATTGATCGCCACCACCAGCAAGGTCAGCGTCACCAGCGCGACAAAGACGAGCGTCGTGTCGAAATCGGTCGCGCCGGAATTGATCATGAAGCCGAGCCCGCGATTGGAGGAGATCAGCTCACCCACCACGGCAGCGCCGATCGCGTAGGGCGCGGCGTTGCGAAAGCCCGCGAAGGTATAACCGATCGCGCCCGGCCAAACGACGTGCCGCGCGATGTCACGCTCCTTGGCGCCGAAGACGCGCATCATGCTGACATATTGCGCGTTGACGGCGTTCACGCCGGCCGCGGTCGAGAAGAAAATAAGAAAAAATACGATCGAGACGACGAGCGCAACCTTGGGTTCGATATCGACGCCGAACCAGAGAATGAACAACGGCGCGAGCGCGAGCTTCGGCACGCCATAACCGCCGGCGAGATAGGGATCGAGAATGGCGTTGGTCACCGGGCGACGGCGCAATAAGAAAGGCAGCAGCGCGCCAGGAATGCCCCCCACAAGCGCACCGTAGAAGGCTTCCTTCAAGGTGACGAGCGTGTTGAACCAAAGATCGCCGTTCTGAACCTCTTCAATGAACCGGGTCTGAACGTGCCACGGGCTCGAGAACCAGATCGTGCCGAAATAGTCGCTGCAGAATTGCCACAGCGCGATCATGATGACGAAGATGACGAGGCGGTCGACATAAACGCGCCACGAAGGTGCGCGCGCCGGGCGAACAGCGCGAGCGCGCCGCCGCGGCATGATGCGGCGGCCGACCGTCGGGCTTAAACTATCGCGCGATGCTGCCATCGTCGCCTCCCACCTCGCGGCGCGCCTGGGCCGGCGCGCATCACGGTTCAAAATCGGCAGCCACGCTCGCACAAGCGTCCGCCGTCCTCTGCCGCGCATTTCGCGACAATTATTAGCGCCAACATAGGAAAGGAACGCGGGAAGGTCAAATCGTTCCTGGCGAGCACGAGCAGTGCGGGAACGTGTGCCGTCAGCCGGGTGGCTCGCTCACGCGGTGAAGAATCTCCAGCAGCGCCGGCCGCAAGGAGTGCAGTTCCTCCATGTGAGTCGCGGAGAGATCGGCCAAGCGCTTCTCGGCGTTCCGGGTCAGTTTCAACAGCGCCCGCCGCCGATCATGCGAATCGTGGACGCGTACGATCAAGCGCGCCTCAACGAGCCGGTTGACCAGCTCGACCGCGGAGTGATGTTGAATGCGCAGCCGCTCCGCAAGATCGCCAACGGTCGGAAGACGGCCGACGGGCATCCCTTTGATCGCGAGCAGCGCCTGATGCTGCTGCGGCGGCAGGCCCGCGCGGCCAGCGGCGTCCTGGCTGAATTCGAGGAAGCGGCGGATCAGATAGCGAAAATCCGACAGCGCACGATAGGCGTTCTGGTCGGGTCGCGCGGAGCGCTGGCGTGAGGGGCGAGCGGTGGCGGGCATTCTCGGTCCGATTGCTAGAGTCCAGCATTAACGATATATATCGTATCACGATATATATTGCGACGGTCGCCCTTAATTTCCGCCTTGGAGGGATAATTGACAAAAGGCTCACCGCCGAAGCGCGGCGGCCAGGTCCGCACCGCCGTCTCCGACAGGCTCAAGCATCTCGGCGATTTCACCACCAAGCCCCGGGTGCTGCTGATTTCGGCGATCGCGATCCTCGTCGGCACGGCCGGCGCCGTCGCCGGGGTGGCGTTGCTCGACTTGATCCGGCTTTTCACGAATCTTGCCTATTTCGGGCGCTTGACGCTCGCCGACTTGAAACTCGGCCAATCGCCGTGGGGCCTCGCCTCCGTGGGCGTGCCGGTGATCGGCGCGCTGATCGTCGGCCTGATGGCACGCTTCGGCAGCGAGAAGATTCGCGGTCATGGCATCCCCGAAGCAATCGAGGCGATCCTCCTCGGCCGCAGCCGGCTCGACGTCAAGGTAGCAATCCTGAAGCCGCTCTCTTCGGCAATCTCGATCGGCACTGGCGGCCCTTTCGGTGCCGAAGGCCCGATCATCATGACCGGCGGTGCGATCGGCTCGCTCATCGGGCAGGCGCTGCCAGTCAGCGATGCCGAGCGCAAGACGCTGTTGGTCGCCGGCGCGGCGGCGGGCATGACGACCGTATTCGGCACGCCGATCGCGGCGATCATGCTGGCGGTCGAGCTTCTTCTCTTCGAATGGACGCCGCGCAGCTTCGTGCCGGTCGCCACCGCCGCGATCACGGCCGCGCTCGAGCGGAGCTATCTCCATCTCGCGCAGCCCCTCTTCCCATTTCACGGCGGAATGGAAACGTCGCCGCTCGCGCTTAGCTGCTGGCTCCTGGTCGGGGTTGCGTCAGGCTTGCTGTCGGGTCTTCTCACCCAGCTCGTCTATGGCTGCGAAGATCTCTTCCTGAAGCTGCCGCTGCACTGGATGTGGTGGCCGATGCTAGGCGGGCTCGTCGTCGGTATTGGCGGGCTGATCGACCCCCGAGCGCTCGGTGTCGGCTATGACAACATCGCCCAAATGCTCCAGGGCACGATGCCGCCGCCGGCCGGGCTATTGCTGCTCGCGGTCAAAGCCTCGATTTGGGCCATCGCGCTCGGCTCCGGCACGTCAGGCGGCGTCCTGGCGCCGCTGCTCATTCTCGGCGGCGGCTTGGGCACGGTGCTGGCGCCCTGGCTGCCGGCCGCGAGTCCCGGCTTCTGGCCGCTGCTTGCGATGGCCGCGATCATGGGCGGGACAATGCGCTCGCCGCTCACCGCGATCTTCTTCGCGGTCGAGGTCACGGGCAACACACATGTCCTTCTGCCGCTGACTGCCGCCTGCGTGACTGCCCATCTCGTCACGGTTCTGCTCATGCGGCGCTCGATCCTCACGGAGAAAGTGGCGCGGCGGGGCCATCATCTCGTGCGCGAATACCGTGTCGATCCGTTTGCCCTTGCCCGAGTAAGCGACGTCATGACGCGCGACGTGCAAAGCTTGCCCGGATCCATGACCCTGCATGAAACCGCGGCCTTCCTGACCAAGCCGACTACGGCGCATCCGAGCTTTCCGGTCGTCGACGCGGATCACCGCGTGCTCGGCATCGTCGATCCACCGACCGTGCTGGCCTGGCGGCGCGCGGGCCGTCACCGTCGCACCACGCTTCATGACCTGCTCGAGCGCAGCAACGCGCCGACCGCCTATCCGGACGAATACGTCGAGGAAATCATCGAGCGCATGACGCGCGCGAACGTCGCCCACCTGCCAGTCGTCTCGCGAGCGGAGTCGACCCTCGTCGGCTATCTGAGTTGGCGCGATCTGCTGCGCGTCCGCATGCGCCTGCAGGAGGAAGAGCAGAACCGCTCGTCCTTCTACGGGTGGAAGCAGGACCCCACGCGCGCCAAATCGGACCAAGCCGCGGGCTAAGCCAGCGGCTTGACCGTCGCTTGGCCGCTATTCGAGACGAAGATCTCCTCCGAGCGCTCGATCGGCTTGCCGGCAATGCGGTCGGCGATCCAATCGGCCTGGAGCGTTTGCGGATTTTCGCCGGCCACGGTCGAGGGCGCGCCATAGACGCCGTGCACGGCGCTCTCATAGACGACGAATTGCCGCGGCGTCGTCACCAGCGACAGGAGCTCGCGCGTGTGCTCGAGCGGCGAGAGCTGCTCGTCCTCGCCGGCGATCACCTGATAAGGCACGCGGATGTCCTTGGCGATCGGGCGCAGATCGAGCTTCTTCACCCATTCGTCGAACGCGTCCTCGTCCTCGAACCCGGCCATGTACATGAAGCGCATTTTGAAGGACGGCGCGGCGTGGTTGAAGATCGTGTCGAAGCCCGGCTCATGGCACACGCCCGACTGCGTCAGCGCGATGATGCGATTGCCGAGCACCGAAGCGGCCTGGGTTGAGAAGAACGTGCCCATGGAAGAGCCGCGCAGCACGATCTTGTTCTTGTCGATCGCCGGATGCGAGGAGACGAATTTATAATTGGCCTCGCCCGCCTCCATATGCGCGGTATAGGTGACGTTGACGCGGCGCGCGAAGCATTCGCCCTGTCCCGGCCCGTCGACGGCGAAGATGGCGATGCCGCGCTCCAAGAGCTTATCGCCATACATGGCGCAGGAATTCTCCTTGGCGCCGTCCATGCCGCCGACCGCGATGACACAAGGAAATTTCTCGCCCGGCGCAGGCTTCCTCGGCAGATGCAGATAAGCCGGCAGCGACTGGCCCTTGCCGAACGGCACCTCGACGCGCTCGATCGGGTGCGCGGCGTATTTTATGTAGTTGCCATAGCACTCGTTCATCTTCTTCTCGAGATGCTCGAGCTCGTCGTTCAACTCGAAGATCGGCCAGCGGGCGATCGACCACAGCATCGCCGCGATCATATAGCTCTCGCGCGCCGCAACCTCGCGGCCCGCGCGCTCATAAGCCACGGCCTTGGCCTCGCGACGCTGCGCCTGAACCGCGTATTCGCGCGCGATGTCATTGATCTTCTTGACGCGCGTCGCCACCAGGCGGAACTCGGCCAGCGCCTCGGGCCCGGCCGGACCGGCGGTGTAGTTGATGCGCGCCTGGTCGAACTCGACACCGACCTGGCTCACGACCGTGTCGAGGAGCCAGCGCTGCTCACGCCAGCGTCGCACGCGGCTTTCGGCTTTTGCGCTCATCGCCATCGCATCTCTCTCCCTTGCTTGCCCAGCCTGTCGCTCGGGCGCGGGCGGCTGACATTCTCCTACGCTCATTGCCGCCGCTTGACCAGAGGCTCCGCGACGCCGCGAAAAACGGCGCTTTCCCGCGCGCGGCCACGGCTTCCTTGACACGCAATCCCGGGTCTTTTCCAATGGCGCGATCGTTCCGCCCGAGATGAGGAAAAAACACCATGGCAAAGAGCGGAAATGCGGAGGCGCGCGCAACCAAAGATCAGGTCATGGAACGCGTCGCAGCACTCCTGCCCGGCTTCCGCAAGCGGCTCGAGGCGGCCGACGAAGCGCGGCGCCTGCCGCCCGAATCCGCGCGCGAAATGCTCGATGCCGGCATTGCCCGCATCCTCATGCCGGCGCGCTTCGGCGGCTACGGGCTCGGCTTCGATGCCTGGTTCGACGTGGTGCAGGCGATCAGCAAGGTCGATGCCTCGCATGGCTGGTGCGCGAGCTTGTTGATCCATCACCCGCATTGCATCGCGCAATTCGCCGAGGATGCGCAGCAGGCCATCTGGGCCGAAGGCCCGGACGTCGCGATCGCCGCTTCCTTCGTGCCCGTGGCCCAAGTCACGCCCGTCGAAGGCGGCTATCGCGTCACCGGCCAATCGCCTTTCGCCAGTGGCCTTGGTCACAGCAGCTGGGTCTTCATCGGCGGCATGACCGAGCTCGACGGCAAGCCGGAATGGACTTTCTTCTTGATCCCGTCGAGCGACTACAAGGTGGCGGACACCTGGTTCACCGCGGGCATGCGCGGCACCGGCAGCAACACCATCGTCACCGAGAACGCTTTCGTGCCGAAGAGCCGCGCCGTGGCGCTCGCGAAGCTGATCGAGGGCAAGGGTCCAGGCGGCGCGATCCATGAGGGCCGCATTTACCGCACCCCCTTCATTTCCTATGCGCCGCTCAGCTTCGCCCTGCCGATGGTCGCCGCGGCGCAAGGCGCCTACGACTATTTCCAGGACTGGACCAAGCGGCGCAAAGGCCCGGGCGGCGTTTCGGTCGCGGAGCGCATCAGCATCCAAGTGCAGATGGCGCGCGCCGGCGCCGATCTCGACGCCGCCGAATTGCTGCTGCGCCGCGCCATCGCCGTGGCCGAGGCGGAGACGCCGCCTTCCCTCGCCTTGCGCGCCCGCGGCATGCGCGACTACGCCCGTGCGGCGGAATTGGCCGTCGCCGCGATCGACGCGCTTATCGCCATGAGCGGCACGGCCGGCTTCGGCGTCAACCACCCGATCCAGCGCGCCTGGCGCGACATCCATTTCTCGGCGATGCATATCAGCCTCAATCCCGAGAACGCCTATTCGCATTTTGGCCGGCTCGCGCTTGGCCTGCCGCAAGATCCGCATTTGCCCTATTTCTGAGCCCATGGCGCGGCCGCGATCCATCCGGACGGCAGCGGACGCGAGAGGACATTGATGAAGGAATCGAATCCCGACCTGCGCTTCATGGTCGCGCTCGGCGCCATCACCCTGATCGGGCCGCTCGCGATCCACCTCTTCCTGCCGGCGATGCCGGACGTCAAAACGTCTTTCAGCGCCACAGATGCGCTGGTGCAGACAACCTTCAGCGTCACGCTTATCGCCATGGCAGTGGTGACGCCGCTTTACGGCAGCGTCTCGGATCGATACGGGCGACGCCCAGTTCTGCTCGCGGGCCTCGCGCTCTTCCTCCTCGGCAGCCTCGTCTCGGCGCTGGCGCCCTCGATGACGATGCTGATCGCCGGGCGCTTGATTCAGGCGACGGGCGCGGCCTGCGGCCTGACCTTGGCCCGCGCCATCGCGCGCGATGCCTATGGCCCGGCCGCGCTGGTGAAGGCGATCGCCTATCTGACCATGGCCTATACCTTGGGCCCGATGCTGGCGCCGTTCGTGGGCGGCATCCTCATCGACCATTTCGGCTGGCGCAGCGCCTTCTGGTTCGCGCTCGGCACGGGCGTGGCGATCAGCGCCGGCGCCTATTTCGTGCTGCACGAGACGCGCGGCCCAAGCCCGCGCGGCGGCGGCGCCGGGATGTTGCAGCTTTACGGCGCGCTGTTGCAGGACACGCGCTTCCTCGCCTTCATCCTGCAATCGGGCTTCATGTCGTTTCTCTTCTTCGCCGTGGCCTCGGCTTCGCCCTTTTTGATGAAGGATCTGCTGCACCGCACCGCCACCGAATATGGCCTCTATTTCATGTGTTTCCCGATTGGCTATTGCAGCGGCAATCTGATCTCGAGCTGGCTCAGCGGCCGCATCCAGGTCGAGAAGATGGTGATGGCTGGCGCCCTCGTCTGCTTTGCCGTCGTCGGCGTGCAGGCCGCGCTGGTCTTAGGCGGCTATCTGACACCGCTCGTCATCTTCGTGCCGGGCGGCATGATGAGCTTCGCGCAAGGTCTGGCGCTGCCCAACGCGCAGGCGGGCGCGATGCGCATCCGGCCCGAGCTCGCCGGCACGGCGGCGGGCTTGGGCCTCTTCGTCCAGATGCTATTGAGCGCGGTCTCGGCTCAGCTCTACGGACTCATCGCCGACGGGACTCCTATTCCGATGATCATGCTCTCCTCGGCCGGCGCGGTCATGGCGGTCGCCACTGCCGCCTATTCCTTCTCGCGACCGGGCGCCGATTTCGCGCCGGCCCCGAGCGCGCGCGAAATCTCCAGAACGGCGAGCGGTGGCAAAGCCGAGGCGGGGGCGAGCGATGCATGACGTGGCGATCGTCGGATACGGACCGACCGGCATGCTCGCGGCGATCCTGTTGGGCCGTGCCGGCCACCGCGTGGCGGTGATCGAGCGCCACGAGACGCTCTACAATTTGCCGCGCGTCGGCATCGTGCATGACGACGTGCTGCGCATGTTCCAGGAGATCGGCTGCATCGACCGGGTCTGGCCGGCGACCGCGTTTTTGCCGATCTACGAGCTCGCAAAACACGGCGAGGTGCTGCTGTCGAGTGAGGTCGCGCCCGTCGCGACCCATGGCTGGCCCGAATATATCTCCATCTATCAGCCCGCCTTCGAGCGCGAGCTCGACCGGCTCGCCAAGGCCGAGGGGATGGTCGAGATCCTGCAAGGCATGACGGCGACCGCACTCGCGCAGGACGCCGAGCACGTCACCGTGACGGTACGGAACGAGCAAGGTCGAACGAGCAAGGTCGAAGCGCGCTATCTCATCGGCGCCGACGGCGGCAACAGCTTCACGCGCAGCGTGCTCGGCGTTGCTTACGAGAATCTCGGCTTCGATCAGGATTGGCTGGTGATCGACGCCAAGGAAAAGCGGGCGCGTCCCGGCCTTCCCGCCATGCGGCAATTCTGCGAGCCGGAGCAGCCGGGCGTCACGCTCCGCATGGGACCCGATCATCGCCGCTGGTCGTTCATGATCTTTCCAGGCGAATCCCCCGAGGAAGCGGTGAAGCCCGCGAGCGTGTGGCGGCGCCTCGATCGCCCCGAAGGCGCGACACCAGACGAGTTCGAGCTCGTCCGCGTCGCCTCCTACAAGTTCCAGTCGCTCTTCGCCGCAAGCTGGCGGGTCGGCCGCGTCTTCCTGGCCGGAGACGCAGCGCATCAGATGCCGCCTTTCCTCGCCCAGGGTCTGTGCTCCGGCTTTCGCGACGCGCACAACCTCGCCTGGAAGCTCGATCTCGTGTTGAAGAACCAAACCCCGCCGGCCTTCCTCGACACCTATAAGGCGGAGCGAGGGCCGAGCGCCCGCGCCACCATCGTCGAGAGCATGCGCGTCGGCCAGCATGTCAACGAGCGCGACCCGGAGAAGGTGAAAGCCCGCGACGCGCAGCTCCGCGCGCTCCAGGCGGAGAAAGATCGCACGCGCGGCGAGCAGCGCCTGATCGCGTTCCGCGTTCCAGGCGTCGAGGCCGGGTTCGTCGCGCGCGGCAGCGTCGCCGCGGCCGGCGACGCCTTCCCGCAAGCGCGGGTGCGAAGAGAAGGTAAAGGCGAAGGTCGCTTCGACGATGTCGCCGCGCGCGGCTTCGTCATCCTCGCCCGCGGCTTCGATGCGAGGCGCGCGCTGTCGTCGGCGGACCTGGATTTTTGGCAAGGCCTCGGTGGCTCGATCCTGCGCCTCGACGATCCGTCGCAGCCTTCATCCGCCGACGGGCTGCTCGATATCGACGGCCATTACAGCAGGCTTATGCACGAATATGGCTGCGACATCATCGTCAAGCGGCCCGACTATTACATCTTCGGCGCGTGCCGCGGCCGCGATGGGCTCTCCGCACTGCTCGCCGATCTGCGCGACCAGCTTCGGACCGGAAGCACGCGCTGACGGCGGGGCCTAAGCGCGCCCGCGGATGGGCATGCCGATCGGCAGGTCGAAGGCTTCCATCAGATTGGTCTCGTCCGGCAGACGCGCGATCAGCAAGGCGATCTCGGCGATCTCTTCGGCCTTCATCATCTGCGTCGCCGGCCGCGCCGGCCGCGCGCCACCGCCGGCGAGATGGCTCTCGGTCACGCCGGGATCGATGATCGAGACCGTGATGCCATGCTCGCGCCCATCCAGCGCCATCGACTGGGTGATGCCATGGAGGCCGAATTTCGCTGCGGCATAGCCGATCGTGTTGGGCCGCGGCCGACGCGACGAAACGCTGCCTATATTGATG
>JBJKPV010000299.1:0-8288 GCA_046706015.1 Allostellaceae bacterium
GCCCGGCGCCGATGTCGCGGCCGCGCGCGGCGATCGTGCCCGGGCTCACCGTGCCGCCGAGGCCGAAGGGATTGCCGACCGCGACGACCCAGTCGCCGACCTTCTCGGCCCGGCTGTCGCCCCAGCTCACGAAGGGCAGCGGCTTCGGCGCGTTGATCTTCAGGAGCGCGAGATCGGTCTTGGGATCGCGGCCGATGATCTTGGCCGGATACTTCGTGCCATCCTGGAAGATCACCGTCACCTTTCCGGCGTGATCGACGACGTGGTTGTTGGTGACGATGTAGCCGGTGGGATCGATGATGAAGCCCGAACCCAGCGCCATGCCATAGACATGGTGCTGCCGCTCCATCTGGTTGAGGCCTTGCTGGCCGAAGAAGCGCTTCAGGAATTGATCGAAGGGCGAGGGCGGAAATCCCTGGAACGGATTCGCCTGCTGATCCTGGTTCTGAGCCTGATCGTCGCCCGAAGCGGCGGGCGCGGTCAGGGCCGCCGAGATGTTGACGACCGCCGGCATCACCTTCTTCACCAGCGGCGCGAAGCTCGGCAGATTCGTCACCAGCGGCGCGGGCGCTTGCGGCGTGTCCGCGGCGGAGAAAGCAAAAGGCGCTGCGACCAGGCCCGCGCCCATCAAGGCGACCAAGACGTATGTCGGCCGCAGGCGGATGCGCGGAAACGAAGGACGGGAAGGCTGCATTGGATCACCTCATCGAGAATCACAAAGAGGTCCGCATCGCGCGGGCTTTTGGAGAATGTGGGCCGGCCGCGTTTACGACCCCATGACGCGCGGATTAAATCGCTGCAAGCATTGCTCAGCGCGTCGGCGCCCCGCTATCGCGCGGCGTTGCGCGCCGCTTCGGGCGCGAGCACCGGCATCGGAATCCCGGTCTCGGCGCGGGCGATCGCCGTGACTTTCGCCCAATCGATACGATCGGCAGCCGCGCCGGCCTCGGCGTGAATGCGATTGACGAGATCGGCGGGCGGCGCGTCCTTCAGCGTCTGGCCGATGTCGATCGCCGTCATCGCCTTAACGCTGGGATGAACCGCGAGATAAAGCTGATCGCCGATCCATCCGGTTTCGATGCGCTGATCGATCACGCGGACTTCGGTTCCGATCGGCACTTGCGCGAAGAGCCGCTTGATATCGGCGGGATAGAGATGGATGCAGCCATGGCTGACGCGGCGGCCGATGCCATCGGGCTTGTTGGTGCCGTGAATGAGATAGTCCGGCCAGCCCAGGCGCAGCGCGTAGCGCCCGAGCGGATCATCGGGGCCCGGCGGCACGGCGCGCGGCAGATCGGGCTGCTGCGCGCGGATCGACGCGGGCGGATACCAGGTCGGCAAGCGCTCCTTGGCGACGACGTGCGTTACGCCATCGGGCGTGACCCAGCCTTGAACGCCGATGCCGATCGGGAAGGTCTCGACCGTGCCGCCCTGCGGCGGAAAATAATAAAGCCGCTGCGCGGCGAGATTGACGACGATGCCGCGTCGCGGCGCCGCCGGCAGGAGATAGAAGCTCGGGATGATCACGCGCCTGCCGGCGCCGGGAAGCCAGGGATCGATGCCGGGATTGGCGGCGACGAGTTGCGTGTAGCCGAGATCGTGGTGCTCGGCGACATCGAGCAAGGTCTCTTGCCCGCGCGTCGCGTCATGGCCGATCGCGCCGATGGCGGTCGTGTTGGGCGCCAATGCATATTGCGCGGCCGAAGGCGCGCGCGCGGCGCCGCAAGAGATCGCCGCGGCGAGGAGGAGAAAGGCGACGCGATGGAAGGCCAAGATCGGATGCCGGCGGTGGCGGCCCGGCCCGCGCCAGCGCGCGAGCCGGGCTGGCTCCGCGCTATTTTCTCAGACTGCGTTGATACATCCGATCAGCCTTCTCGCTTGCCTCCTTTGCCTGAGCGTTGGCTTCCTTCGCCATCTTCAGCGCCTCTTGCGCCGTGCTCATCGCCTGGTCGGCCTCGGTCTTGCTTTGCGAGGCCGCCGCCATGGCCGAACTGGCTTGGGTATTCGCGTGGTCCACCGAGCCTTCGCTCGCGCAACCGGCGAGCGCCAAAGGTGCCGCCAGCAGAACGATCAAGGGTGCGATGCGCAAATCCATTTGCCGCATTTTCCTCTCCTTATGTTACGAAACGGGGGGTGGCGAACGAAACATGCCGGCTGGACCGGCGAACGCCGGCGACCGCGGCACGACACAACTAGGCGCGCGGCAAAATTGCGCCGGCATGACGGCAGGCTTAAATCGGGTTAATCGGGGAGGGCGGCTTGGCGCGGCGGCGATAATGCCGTAAGTAACACTACGTATAGACGCCTATCGGCCGCTTCGCCGAGGCTCGGTACCGGCGCGACGCGGCGGCTGCTGCCTGGGGCCAAGGACGGACGGCCAAGGCGATGAAGGGGATGCCAGAGGTGAGAGCGACGGCAAGGCGCGCGGCGCGCGGCGAGGAGAGAGATCATGGCGACGCCTGACGAACGCCGCGCCGCGATCGAGCGCATGACGCAGGAAGTCGTCGCGCTCTTCAACGCGATCTTGAAGGAAGAAAAGCTCGACGACGTGCCCGACGACGCGCTGGGCCAGCTCTTCGCCAGCGTGCTGCGGCTCTACGCGGCGAAGGTCGAGAGCGGCAATCTGGCGCGTGCCTTCGCGCAGGGTAGCGGGATCACGGCCACCGATGTGATGATCGGCTGCACCGCGATTCTCCAGGCAGTTGACGTGAAGCTCTTCGATCTCGGCCATTGGCAGTCGATGACGACCATCGGCAAGCGGCCGCTCTATGACGACGAGGACGACGGCGCCGAGGAATGACGCAGGACGGCGGAGATAGAGCGACGATGGACGAGGCCGAGCTCTTTCGCCTGTTGGCGGCGAAGTGGCTTGAGACCGCCGAGAGCGTCGAGCATTGCGAGTTGAAGCGCTGCTATGCCAAGCGCGCCCTGAGCTACGAGGCGAAGGCGGCGGCCGCGCGCCGCCGCGCCGAGGCGGTATCGCTGAGTTTCGTCATGCCGCCGGGCGCAACGCGCCACTAGCGCCCGCTTCCCTCGCAGGAAAGAATTTGCGATGGGCCTCCGCCTGGCCTAAATCCTCGCCCACGAACAATCGATCGGGCGAGGAACGAGATGGCGAAGAAGAAAAAGGCGGCGAAACGGGCGGGAAGCAAGAAGGCGGCAAAGCGCGGAACGACGGCCAAGCGCAAGGTTCGGGGCCAGGCGCTTCGTCAAAGCACCAGAAGCAAGGCGGCGAAGAAGCCGGCGCGGCGCGCTTTGGGCAAGCTGCGCCTCACGATGATGACCGGCGATTACGAGATCGTGCGCGCGTTGAAGGACGGCACGGTCGAGGCCAAGGGCATCGAGCTCGTCACCGGCTTCTATCCAGGCACGCGCTCGATCCACGACCAGGTCGCGCATGGCAAGGCTTGCGACATCAACGAATACAATGGCGGCCACTACGTGGTGCAGAAGGCGCATGGGCGCGAGGACATCACCGCCATTCCGGTGTTTCTCCACCGCCGCTTCCGCCACGGCTTCATCTATATCAATACGCAGAAAGGCATCACCCGGCCTTCGGATCTTGCCGGCCGGCGCGTCGCCTGCCGCACCATCGGCGCGGCGGCGGCTTATTGGATGCGCGGCCATCTCGAAGAGCATGGTGCGCCGCATCGCTCGATCACCTGGGTGATCCAGGACACCGACGAGGCCTCGGAGCAGGCGCCGCCCTCGACCCGGATCGAGGTGGTCCCGAAGGGCAAGAAGGTCGAGGCGATGCTGCTCGCCGGCGAGGTCGACGCCATCATCATGCCGAATGTGAGCGAGGCGCATGCCAAGGGCGATCCGCGCATCGCGCGGCTCTGGCCGAATTATAAAGAGGTCGAAATCGACTACTACAACCGCACCGGGTTCTTTCCGATCATGCATGTGACGACGGTGCCGACCGCGATCGTCGCGAAATATCCCTGGGTGGTCGAGAGCCTGACCTTGGCCTTCGAGGAGGCAAAGCAGCTCGCCTTCAAGCGCCTTGCCAATCCGCGCAACGTGCCGCTCGCCTTCTGGCGCACCTATCAAGAGGAGGAGCGCGCGCTATTGGGGCCCGATCCCTGGGAATACGGTCTCTCCGATCTCAATCAGCGCAATTACGGCACCTTGGTGAATTTCGTCCACGATCAGGTGCTGCAGGGCCCGCGCCCGAGCTTGCGCGATCTCTTTCCCAAGGAGGCGTTCGAGCTCAAGCTCCCGCTGCCGCGAATGCACGAGATCGAATATAATTTCTGAGCGATAGAGTCCTTCGCACGACGATGCGGCGCTGAAGATCGGCGCCGCATCTGTGCTGGGGTCTTTTTACCTTCGCACGATGCCGCCTAAAGGCGGCTGTGCTACGGGTTATTATTCACCTTCGCACGACGATGCGGTGCCGACGAATCGCGCCGCATCTGTGCTACGCGGGGTCACTTCGCCTTGGCCGCACCGGGCGGAGCAACGCGCTCGCCCCGATGTTGCACGGCGCTGGAAAGCGCCGCATCGACGCTGGCGATGAACCCCTTCACGTCCAATGGCTTGGTCACGTAGTCGAAGAATCCCGCTTGCTTGGCTATTTTAACGTCGCGCGGCATCGCATTTGCGCTCAATGCCAGGACCGGTGTCGCCATCAGCTCCGGAACGCTCTTCAGTAGCTTCAGCAGCGCGACCCCGTTGATGTCCGGAAGGTTGATGTCGAGAATGATCAGATCCGGCCGATGCAATTTTGCCGCAGCGAGGCCAGCCGCGCCGGTCGTTGCTTCGAACAGGCTGACCCCCGGCATGGCCGCAAGAAGGTTGCGCATCAGGATAAGGTTGGCCGGATTGTCCTCGACGTAGAGGATGGAAACGCCTGAGATTAGCCGTCGGGCCGGCGCAAGCTCCACCGCGCTGGCGTGGTGCTCCTGCGCGGTCGCCTTATAGACCGGGATGTCGATCCAGAATTTGCTTCCGGCGCCGAAGGTGCTCATGAACCCGATCTTGCCGCCCATCAATTCGATCAGACGGCGCGTGAGCGAAAGGCCGATGCCCGTTCCTTCGATCGCCTTCTGCTCGGCCCCCAGTCGATTGAAAGGCTGAAAGAGTTCCGACTGCCGCTCGGGCGGGATGCCTATCCCTGTATCGCGGACGCAAATCCTCACGAAATCGCCTTCGTGCTTGCAAGTGACAGTGACGGCACCATTCGGCCGATTGTACTTGATCGCGTTCGTGCCGAAATTGAGGAGGCATTGAGCCAATCGCACGCGATCCGCGTGCACGGCAGGCATATCCGCACCGAAATTGCCCGCCTCGATCTCGATCCCGGCCTTCTCGGCCGAAGGTCCCAGGCTCGCGACGACAGACTTGATCAGGGGCACGAGCTCGACGCGCTCCAAAGAGACGGTCATGCGCCCGGTTTCGATCTTGCTCAGTTCCAGCACATCGTTGATCAATTCCAGCAGTTGATTGCCGCTCGAAAGGATGGCGTCCACGAACTCCTTCTGTTTCGCATTCAGGGGTCCGTAAAACTCGGCGTCGATGAGCTGGGAGAAGCCTAGAACGGCGTTGAGCGGCGTGCGCAACTCGTGGCTCATCATCGTGAGGAATTGCGACTTCGCCTGGTTGCTCTGTTCCGCCGTCTCCTTCGCAATTACCATGCGGCGCTCGGCTTCTTCGGCCTCCTCGCGGGCGATTTGGCGCTCTTTGAGCAAAGCGCCCGCTTGCTTCAGCGCATTGCCGACTTTATTCACCTCTTCAATCTCTGCCGCAGGCATGATGACACGCGCACCCGTCGCGAGCGCCATCGCCGGCTCGTTCAGCGCCTGAATGGAGCGCGCGATCCGCAGACTGATGAGGCGTGCGAGAAACAGCCCGAACAGGAACAGGGCGATCGCCGCGGCGACACTCAGCCAAAGCTCTCTGCGCAATTCGGACGTCAGAGCGGCGACCGGGATGCCGATCGCAACCGACCAGCCGGACAGCTTGGAACGGCTGAAGCTCGCAGCGACTGGGATTCCTTCCAGCGTGCTCGTTTCGACGATGCCTTCCGGCGTTTGTGCGATCTGCAGCAAGAGGGCAGGCGTGCCTTTTTTGCCGACGAACTCATTGCCTCGGCGACTGCGAGCGACGATCGTTCCTCCTTGGTCGAAGACCGAGACGATCCAGTCTTGGGGGAGCTTCTGCTGGCCCAACAGCTCGCCGAGCCGCGAAGGCCGGATTCCCATGGTGAGCACATAAGCCACTCTGCCCGCTCGGAGCACCGGAACGCCGACGGCGACCTGAGGTTCATGCGACGTCGCTCCGATGTAAAAATTGGAAACGGCGGGCTTCCCGGATACCGCGATCGTTCTGAGGAGGTCGCGAACCCCGCTTCGCGGCAAAGGCGCGCCGTAAGGTCGAAGCGTGCTCAACAGCTGTTGCCCGTTCGTGTCGGCCAAGACAATGCCATTGCCGATCTGCGACTTCACGACTTCGCGGGCATGGCGATAGAAGGCCGCGATATCGCCGGTCGCCAGATCAGGCGACAAAGCAAGAGCGTTCAAGGCTGCTTCAGCGCCGCCAAGATCTCGTTCGATCGCGCCTACCAGCGCGCGCGACGTTTCGATTGTGCTCTCTTCGAGCGTTGCGCGTTCTCGCTGATAAGACGTGACGATGACGAAGAACGTCGCGGCCCAAGCGGGGAGCACGCCGATGATCACGAGCCAACCGAGCCACGAACGGAGACTTCGGGGATGTGTCAGGAGCTTCATCGGCGCACACTCCTCAACCCAGGTCGTGGGCTCCGGATTATGCGGATAAATATCGTTAACAAAGTGTAAACGGGGCCTAAGGCGAAATATCACCATCGCGTGTGGCGCATTCCAAAATAAAAGCCGACAATCGTTGCGGCGATGATCGCAGCAATAGTCAACTTTTATCGGTAGATTCTTGTTTGCGATCGTCGTGGTCTCGAGTCACGCCGATGGCCGTGCTGTGGGGTTTTTAGTTTCCTTCGCACGGCCGATAGCCTTACTACGGGGGCGCGAAACCGTTGCCAAGGACGCCCCGGCAGGGCCACAATCTCCCCTAATCCGGAAGAACCGGCAAAGATCGACCACGCCTCGTTGCAAGTACCGGCCCATCCGGAACAAGGGTCTCGGACTAAGGGGGAGGAAGGTCATGAAGATCGCGAATTGCGTGGCGGCGCTGCTCGCCGTGATTCTGGGGGCATCGCTCGCGAGCGCGGCCGAAACGCCGCGCGCGGACGCTTCGCTCAAGATCGGCGCGCATGATATCGGCGGCGTCGTTTCGAGCGCGCAGGGGGCCGAGGCCGGCGTCTGGGTCATCGCCGAGACGACCGAGCTGCCGACCTTGTTCCGGCGCATCGTCGTCACCGACGAGCGCGGCCGCTATCTCATCCCCGATCTGCCGCAAGCGGATTATCGCGTGTTCGTGCGCGGCTACGGCCTCATCGATTCGCCGAAGCTGCGCGCGATTCCAGGCAAGCGCCTCGATCTCGCGGCGGCGCCGGCGCCCGACGCGGCCGAGGCCGCGCATTATTATCCGGCGATCTATTGGTATTCGATGCTGAAGATTCCGCCGAAGAGCCTCTTCGACGGCGAGCACGGCATCCCCGCCGGCGAGACCCAGCAGGACTGGCTCCTCACCCTGCACAATCGCGATTGCGTCGGTTGCCACCAGCTCGGCCAGGAAGCGACGCGCACTGTGCCGGCGGCCTTCGCCGGCATGTCGTCGCTCGACGCCTGGGAGCGGCGCATACAGTCGGGCCAGTCGGCACCCTTCATGGTGAACCCGCTGGCGGGTCGGCTCGGCGGCGCGCCCTTCCAGTATTTCGCCGATTGGACCGACAGTATCGCCAAGGGCGCGCTGCCATCGTCGCATCCGCCGCGGCCGCAAGGCGTCGAGCGCAACGTGGTCATCACCGAATGGGCCTGGGCGAGCGCCCACACCTATCTCCATGATTCGATCTCGACCGACAAGCGCAACCCGACGGTCAACGCCTATGGCCCGATCTCCGGCGCGCCCGAATACAGCAGCGACGAGCTTCCGATCCTCGATCCCAAGACCAACACGGTCAGCTATTTCAAGTTCCCCATTCGCGATGCCGACATGCCGGAGACCTTCGGGCCGGGCAACGCGGCGCTGGCGAAGCCGGTCATGCCCTCTGCCTATTGGGGCGACGAGCAGATCTGGCACCAGCACATCAACAATCACAATCAGATGTTCGACGAGGCGGGACGGATCTGGCTGACCGTCGCGGTGCGCGCGGCCGCCAAGGAGCCGGCCTTCTGCAAGCAGGGCTCGCC
>JBJKPV010000300.1:0-9250 GCA_046706015.1 Allostellaceae bacterium
GGCGACCTCCTTGGCGATCTCGGGGTCGCTCATCGCCGGCGAGCCGGGCACCACGGGAATGCCCAGCTCTTCGGCGGCGCGCTTGGCCGAGACCTTGTCGCCCATCAGGGTGATGTGCTCGGGCGAGGGGCCGATGAAGGCGAAGCCGTGCTCCTCGACCATCGAGGCGAAGCGCGCATTCTCGGCGAGGAAGCCCACGCCCGGATGGATCGCGTCGGCGCCGGTGATCGCCGCGGCCGAGAGGATCGCCGGGATGTTCAGATAGCTCTCGCGCGCGGCGGGCGGGCCGATGCAGACGCTCTCGTCGGCGAGCCGCACATGCATGGCGTTGTCGTCGGCGGTCGAATGCACGGCGACGACGCGGATGCCCATCTCGCGGCAGGCGCGCAGGATGCGCAGCGCGATCTCGCCGCGATTGGCGATCAGGATCTTCTCGAACATCGCGCCCGGGCCCGGTTCGCCGTCTACTCGATCACCGCCAGCACCTGGCCGAACTCGACCGGCGCGCCGTTGACGATGCGGATCTCGCCGATCCGCCCGGCGCGCGGCGCCGGGATCTGATTCATCACCTTCATCGCCTCGATGATGAAGAGGGTCTGACCTTCGCGCACCGTGTCGCCGACCTGGACGAAAGGCTGCGCGCCGGGCTGCGGCGCGACATGGACGATGCCGACCATCGGCGCCTTGACGGCGCCGGCCGGCTCGGGCGCAGCCGCGGGGCTTTGTGCCGGCGCGGGTGCCATGGCGGGTGCCGTCGGCGCGGCGGCGACGAGGCTCGCGGCGCCCGCCTTCGCCACCCGGATGCGTTTGTCGCCGGCGGCGTATTCGATCTCGCTGAGGCCCGTTTCCTCCAACAGCGCGGCCAGCGCGCGGACGAGATCGCCGTCGACCGAAAGCTCGTTCTTCGTCGGCATGCCGAAAACCCTATGACCCGTTCTGCGCGCCGGCCTCGATGATATCGGCGATCGCCTCGAGCGCGAGCAGATAGCCCTGCATGCCGAAGCCGCAGATGACGCCGCGCGCGACCGCGCTGATATGCGAGTGACGACGATAGCGCTCGCGCGCGAAGATGTTGCTGAGATGGACCTCGACCACCGGAAGCTCGGCCGCGCGCAGCGCGTCGAGGATGGCGATCGAGGTATGCGTATAGGCGCCGGCATTGATGACGATGCCGTCGGCGCTGTCGCGCGCCTCCTGGATCCAGTCGACGAGCTGACCCTCGTGATTGGATTGGCGGAAATCGACCGTGATGTCGAGCGCGGCCGCGCGTTCGAGGCAGGCTTCCTCGATATCGGCCAAGGTGTCGCGGCCATAGGTTTGCGGCTCGCGCACGCCCAAGAGATTGAGATTGGGCCCGTTGAGGACCAGGATCGTCGCGCCGGCCACGCTTGCTCCTCGCCGTCTCGTCCACGCTCTTTTCGGATGCGCGCTCGCGCCTTATAGCAAGCACGGCCGAACTGGGCAAACCGGTTGCGCCGCTCCATATAGTCCGGCAGGCTTTTTTTATCGCGAAGGAAAGGGATCGCTAATGCACGCACCGACTCTCCCGCCGGCGTCGCAAGACCCGCGCGCAAGCGCGCCGCCCGAGGCGATCCTCGTCCCGCGCCTGCGCGATCTCGGCGGCGGCTTCACGGTGCGGCGCGTGCTGCCGGCGAGCGCGCGGCGCATGGTCGGCCCCTTCGTCTTCTTCGACCAGATGGGGCCGACGGTGCTGCGCATCGGCGACGGGCTCGATGTGCGGCCGCATCCCCATATCGGACTCGCCACCGTGACCTATCTCTTCGAGGGCGAGATCCTCCATCGCGACAGCCTCGGCACGGTCCAGGCGATCCGTCCGGGCGCAGTCAATTGGATGACCGCCGGGCGTGGCATCGTGCATTCCGAGCGCACGCCTTCGGGCTTGCGCGAAGCGGGCTCGAAGCTTTCGGGCATCCAGCTCTGGGTCGGCTTGCCGCATGAGAAGGAGGAGGTCGAGCCGAGCTTCGTCCATTGCGCGGCGGAAGACCTGCCGCTGCTCGAAGGCGAGGGCGTGACCTTGCGCGTCATCGTCGGCGAGGCCTATGGCGCGCAGGCACCGGTGCCGGTCTTCAGCGCGATGTTCTATTGCGATGCCACGCTCGAACCGGGCGCAAGGCTGGGCTTGCCCGCTTGTTATGCCGAGCGCGCGGCCTATCTGGTCGAGGGCAAGATCGCGTTCGCAGGCGAGATCTACGAGCCCGGACGGCTGGTCTTCTTCGGCACCGGCGCCAGCGTCGCGGTGAGGGCAGAAGAGCGCGCGCGGCTGCTCCTCCTCGGCGGCGAGTCGATGGACGGGCCGCGGCATCTGTGGTGGAACTTCGTCTCGAGCGCGAACGAGCGCATCGAGCGCGCCAAGGCCGATTGGCAGGCGGGGCGCTTTGCTCCGGTGCCGGGCGAGACCGAGTTTATTCCGCTGCCTGATTGACCGAGCCGCGGCGCGGTCAGGCGTGCTCGGCCGCTTCCCCGGCGTTGCCCTGCGCGGCGTTGCTTTTTCTCGCGGCTCCGGGCGCCGGGGCGGTGCGGTCGAGATAAGCCTCGATGCGCGCCAGCGCGTTGTCGAGGCCGGCGCGATCGTCGGCGCTCAACGCGGCGAGCATCTCGGCCTCGACCTCTTGAACCAACGGCACGATCTGGCGATAGACGTCCATGCCCTTTGGCGTCAAATCGAGGATGGCGCGGCGCCGGTCCTCGGGATCGGCGACGCGGGTGATGTAGCCTGATTTGAGCAGCTTCGCGACGGCGCGGCTGACGCGCACCTTGTCCATCGTGGTCTGGATAATGACGCTATTCGCGCTCATCGCGCCGCGCTGCCCGAGCACCGCCATGGTGCGCCATTCGGGCGCGGTGAGGTTGAAGCGCTCGCCGTAAAAGCGTGCAACGCGCCGGGTCAGGCGGTTGCTCAGCACCGTCAAGCGGAACGGGAGGTACTTGCCGAGCTCGAAGGCCCGGCGTGGACGCGCGGTCATTAAGGTGGTCTCTGTGCTCATGGACCTGTCCCGATTGTGAAACATTGATATGCAGGCAACCGATGGCCGTCAGTCAAGCGCCATCCGCGCACCCCGCATCCGCCACCCATCGCAGCGGTTTCCCCGATCGTCTTTAGATCGTCGGAGCGCCGATCGGTAGCCGCTCCCGATGAGTAGTGTCGATTAACAATACTGCAATTCGAAGCTCCGGGATGGCGGATTCTGGACAGTTCCTTTTCACATTTCAGGGAGCCGGGATGGGCTTGACGCCGGGCCAAGCGGGGGCAGACTGGCGTTGGAGCCGGTGCGCCGGCGAAACCGGGGAGGCGGCGAGAGGCATGAAGCTCTATGGGTATTTCCGGTCCTCGGCCGCGTTCCGGGTGCGCATCGCGCTCAATCTCAAGGGCTTGGCCTATGAGCAGGCCTTCATCCATCTGCGCCGCAACGATCAGCGCGCGGCCGATTATCTGAAGCTCAACCCGCTGGGGCTGGTGCCGGCGCTGGTCGAGGACGGCGCGGTCCTGACCCAGTCGCTGGCGATCGTCGAATATCTCGAGGAGACCCATCCCGAGCCGCCGCTGCTGCCGCGCGACGCGCTCGGACGGGCGCGGGTACGTGCGCTCGCCCAGGCGGTCGCCTGCGACATCCATCCGATCGACAATCTTCGCGTGCTGCGCTTCCTCGCCAAGCCCATGGGGCGTGACGAAAAGCAGATCGAGACCTGGTTCAATCACTGGATCAAGGAAGGCTTTGACGGCATCGAGGCGATGCTCGCGGGCGATCGCGCGACCGGCGCCTTTTGCCACGGCGACAGGCCGGGGCTCGCCGAGCTCTGCCTCGTGCCTCAGGTCTTCAACGCCAAGCGCTATCCGAGCTTCGACCTGAAGCCCTATCCGACCATCATGCGCATCTTCGACGCCGCGATGAAGCTGCCGGAATTCCAGGCCGCCGTTCCGGAAAAGCAACCCGACGCGGAGTAGGGCACCGCGTAGCACAGGCGCCATAGGCGCCGTCGTGCGAAGCGAAAGAGAATCCCGGCACAGGGGCGGGTTCTTGTTGGCTTCGCACGATGGCGGCTTCGCCGCCTGTGCTACGCCCCCGCGCGATCACAAAACCGCGCGCGTCATGGCGCTGCAACGCGGCCGGGCGCAAGATCGGCGCGAGGCCGGGCCGGCCGTCATGGCCGGCGATCGGCGATCCAAGGAGGAGGTCCCACATGGCGAATCCGTTCGTGCATATCGAGCTCGCCACCCGCGATGTCGAGAAGGCGAAGTCTTTCTATGGCGCGCTGTTCGATTGGGAGTTGAAGGACGAGGCGATGGGCGGCGCCATGACTTACACCATGATCGGCGTCGGCCAAGGCACCGGCGGCGGGATGATGAAGCAGATGATCCCGGGCGCGCCCTCGGCTTGGCTGCCCTATGTCGAGGTGAGCGATATCCGCGCTTCGACCGACAAGGCGAAATCGCTCGGCGCCACGGTGATCCGCGACGTGATGCCGGTGATGGAGGCGGGCTTCATCGCGATCATCGCCGATCCGACCGGCGCGGCGCTGGGGCTGTGGCAGGTCAAGGCCAAATAGCGCGGCGCGGGCGGCGCCCCCCCGCCGAGGCTTTGGGGGCGCTGCGATGGGCCGGACGATGGCGGTAACGCATTAAGCCCTTGCTAACCTCGATCCCGGACAATTCTTGGTTGAGGAGAATTGGATGGGTTATCGCGGTCGCGGCACGCAGGCGCGGCGGCCGCTTGCCGCCATATGCCGATGTCTCAGGATCGATCCGCTTCGCCGGTCGAGGCTTCCCGCCGGCGGTCCAACCAACCGCTCGTCCGCGTGAAGACGGACACGGCCAAGCATGTCCGCCCGCTGCTTTCCGCGGCGGCCTTGACCGATGCCGAGCGCGAGACCGCGCTTGCGATCATCGAGAAGCTCGTCCGCGACGTGGATCAGGAGGTCCGCGAGGCGCTCGCCATCCATGTCGCGCGCTGCGCGATCCTGCCGCCGACACTGGCGCGGCGGATCGCCGAGGATGTCGAGGCGGTCGCGCTACCCTTCATTCGCGTCTCGCCCGCGCTTTCCGACGCCGATCTCATCGCCATCATCAGCAGCGGCGGCGACGCCAAGTGGATCGCGGTCGCGAAGCGCCCGAGCGTCAGCGGCGGCGTCAGCAATGCCTTGATCGGCACCGGCAGCGAGATCGTGGTGACGGCGCTGCTGCAAAACGACGGCGCCGTGATCTCGGAGCCCGGCTATCACGGCATCATGGACGGATTTGGCGAGAATCCGGCGATTCAAGGCCTGATGGCCGAGCGGCCGAGCTTGCCGCTGACCGTCACCGAGCGGCTCATCCAAATCGCCTCCGAAGGGCTGCGCGCGCGGCTCGTCGAAAAGCACGCTCTGCCGCCGGCGATCGTCGCCGAGCTGTTGCGCCAAGCGCGCGAGCGCGCGTTGCTTCACGGCGCCGTGGCCTTGCCCCGCGCCTTCGATGTCGACGCCTTCGTCCATCGCCTCGCCGCCAAGGGCGAGCTGACGTCGACTCTGTTGATGCGCGCGCTCTGCCTCGGCGATGTGCGCTTCTTCGAGGTCGGCATGGCGGTCCTTGCGGGCATCGCCGTCCCGGGTGCGGTCGAGCTCATCGCCGATCGCGGTCCGCTCGGCTTCAAGGCGCTCTATGAGAAGACCGGGCTGCCGCCCGAGCTCTTTCGTGCCTTCAAGGCCGCGCTCGAGGTTTTCGGCGAGATGAAGATCGGCGATCACGATGGCTGGAGCCCGGCCCAGGCGCAGGCGATCCTCGATCGTATGCTGCGCGAATATGACGAGGCCTGTCCCGCGGATCTGGAACATCTCATGAGCCAGATCTCGCGCGGCATGCTCGGCAGCAGGGACCGGCAGAGCAAGTTTTAGCGGTGCGGCGCGATCCTGCGCCTGTGACGCGACGATCGAAGCCCTCTACTCAACAGCTTGCCATCTCCGCTAAACCGCACATAGTGGCGTGAAAGTCGACATCGCCGAGAGTCCAGGCACGGAATGGCTTGGCAATTGGCGGTCTGCGACGGGCAGCTCGCCGAAAGATCGTCGTCAGGCCCATGCGCGATCGCACGCTGATCAAGCGCCGAGTTTTGGCGACAGGGCGATCAGGCTCATGCAGCCCCGCCACCGGCGTGAAGGACACCAAGGGAGATGCAAGAAGGGGCGCCGGCGGGCGCCCCTTTTGCCTCGACGCGGCCGACGGGCTACTGGATCGTGATCATGCCGGTGCGGGTCAGCACGATCTTGCCGCCCATGACGGGCGAAGTAACGAAATCGTTGACGACGGACTGATCGATATAGGCGTTTGCGCCGGAGAGCCCGTCCACCGGAACGATCACCTTGTAGCCACGCTCGAACGCCGCGTACGCGGTGAACAGGACCGCGCCGTTCGATGCCGAGCCGACGGCGATCACCGTTTTGATGTGATGCTGTTTCAGAATTTGGTCGAGCTTGGTGCGGTAGAACTTGTCGAGGATCGACGTTACGTGCGGCTCCTTGCCCGTCGGCGCGACCTCGGGAAGCGTCTGGTTGGCCGGCGGCGGCGCAGGGAAGGCGGTGTAGATCACGGTCATTTTCTTGGCGCGAGCGTCATGGAGAAGCTTCTGAACCGCCGGCAGCGTGGCCGTGCAGCGCGGATTCCGAGCGCAGTTGGCTTTAAGGAAATCGAGCATCAGAAGCGCGGTCGTTTTGGCATCGGCGTGAACGGAAACGAGCTTCGGCACCGGCGGTGCCTGGGCCGTGGACCAATCGTCCACGATATCGCCCGCCCAGGCGGACACGGCAATGCCAGACGCCAGAGCGAGGGCGACGAGCGGCATAAGGCGACGCAAACGACTCATTGGTTCCTCCCATCATTTTAGAATTGGAGCAAATCACCAGCCGTGCGGATCGGTCAAGTCGATCCGTGGGCTCGGGAGCCCCGCCGCCCCTCTGCCGTCGGTGCCGCCGCATCGCGCGATGCTTGGACAAAATCGAAGCGCGGCTGCGCGGCGCCTAGATCGCCACGCGGCGCAGGCGCAGCGCGTTGGAGATCACGGTGACGGAGCTCATGCTCATCGCCGCGCTCGCGATCATCGGGTTGAGCAGAATGCCCCAGACCGGATAGAGCACGCCCGCCGCGATCGGGATCGCGAGCGAGTTGAAGACGAAGGCGAAGAACAGGTTCTGGCGGATGTTGCGCATCGCCGCGCGCGAGAGGTGCCGCGCGCGCAGGATGCCGCCGAGATCGCCCTTGACCAAGGTAACGCCCGCGCTTTCGAGCGCGACATCGGCGCCCGTGCCCATGGCGATGCCGACATCGGCGGCGGCGAGCGCGGGCGCGTCGTTGACGCCGTCGCCCGCCATCGCGGTCTTGCGGCCTTGCGTGCGATATTTCGCGACGATCGCGGCCTTGCGCTCGGGCAGGAGCTCGGCCTCGACATCGTCGATGCCGAGGCGCTTGGCCACGGCTTGCGCGGTGGCGCGATTGTCGCCCGTCGCCATCACCACGCGAACGCCATCATCGCGCAGCGCCTTGATCGCGGTGGCCGCGCTCTCCTTCACCGGATCGGCGACGGCGAGGAAGCCCGCGAGCCTGCCGTCGAGCGCCACGAACATCACGGTCTCGCCCTGAAGCCGGCGCTCCTTGGCCGCCGCCGGCAGCGCGTCGGCGCCGATGCCGGCGTCTTCCATCAGCGCGAGATTGCCGATCGCGACGCGCTTGCCCTCGATGATGCCGGTCACACCCTTGCCGGTCTCGGCGCGAAAGCCCTGCGCCTCGGCCAAGCCGATGCCGCGCTCTTCAGCGCCCTTAACGATCGCCTGGCTCAAGGGGTGCTCGCTGCCGCGCTCCAAGGATGCGGCGAGGCGCAGGATCTCGTTCTCGGCGAGCGCGCTTTGCGCGCCCACGGCGACGAGGCGCGGCTTGCCCTCGGTCAAGGTGCCGGTCTTGTCGACGATGAGCGTGTCGATCTCGGACAAGCGCTGCAGCGCCTCGGCGTCGCGGAACAGCACGCCCGCGCGCGCGCCGCGCCCGGTTCCGACCATGATCGACATCGGCGTCGCCAGACCGAGCGCGCAAGGGCAGGCGATGATGAGGACGGCTACGGCGTTGACGAGGGCGAAGGCGAAAGCAGGCTCGGGGCCGAAGATCGTCCAGGCGATCGCGGTGACAATCGCTGCGCCCACGACCAGGGGCACGAACCAGGACGCGACCCGGTCGGCGAGGCTTTGGATCGGCGCGCGGCTGCGCTGCGCCTGCGCCACCATCTGCACGATCTGCGCCAGCAGCGTGTCGCGGCCGACATGATCGGCGCGCATCACGAAGCTGCCGCTCTTGTTGAGGGTGCCGCCGATGACGCGGGAATCCTTCTCCTTGGTGACCGGCATGGACTCGCCGGTGACCATGGACTCGTCGAGCGCCGAGCGGCCTTCCAGCACCGTGCCGTCGACCGGCACCTTGTCGCCCGGCCGCACGCGCAATTTGTCGCCGCTGGCGACCGCGTCGAGCGAAATTTCTTCGTCGCTGCCGTTGTCCTTGACGCGCCGCGCGGTCTTGGGGGCGAGATCGAGCAGCGCCTTGATGGCGCCGGATGTCGCTTCGCGCGCGCGCAGTTCCAGCACCTGGCCGATCAGCACCAGCACGGTGATCATGCTGGCGGCCTCGTAGTAGACCGCCACGGTGCCGCCCGAACCGTGGAATGCAGGAGGGAAGATGTGCGGGGCGAAGGTGGCGATCAGGCTGTAGAGGTACGCCACGCTGGTGCCCATGGCGATCAGCGTGAACATGTTGAGGTTGCGCGTGAGGAGCGACTGGTAGCCGCGCACGAAGAAGGGCCAGCCCGCCCACAGCACCACGGGCGTGGCGAAGGCGAACTGGATGTAATTGGCGACTTGCGGCGTGACCCACTGACCGGTGCCGACCAGCATGCCGGTCCATTCGATCGCCATGACCGGAATGGAGAGCGCGAGGCCGATCCAGAAGCGGCGGCGCATGTCGACGAGCTCGGGGTTGGGACCGGTGTCGCCCGTGAACTCCTCCGGCTCGAGCGCCATGCCGCAGATCGGGCAGGTGCCGGGGCCTTGCTGGCGGATTTCCGGATGCATCGGGCAGGTGTAGATGGCGCCCTCGATCGCGGGCTCCGCTGCGCGCGGCTTGAGATACTTGTCAGGATCGGCGGCGAATTTGGTTTTGCAGCCCTGGCAGCAGAAGTAATAGGTCCGGCCGTTTCGTTCGGCGCTCGCTTTCGGGGTGGCGGGG
>JBJKPV010000301.1:0-9024 GCA_046706015.1 Allostellaceae bacterium
CCAAGATTGGTCAATGCCTCGGCGCGCGCAAAAGCCTCCGGCCGCGTCAGCGCTCCCGCGGCGACATCGCGCGCCCCGATCGCGGTCGCGATAAGGAACGTTATGCCAAGCAGAGAACCGATGGAGCGCGCGGTCACGGTACGAGCATGGTCGGGCTCGTCTCGCTTTGCCAGCGGAACGGCATCGCCGAGCGCCGACCGCTTTCACATAAGTGACACAGAGGCATTGCTAGAGTGATCGATCCCAACGAAGGGCGGCCAAGACAATGACAGGCTTTCTCGGGCGTGCGGCATGCGCGGTGGCGTTGAGCGGCCTGCTTTGTCTCAGTGGCCTCTTCCATCCGGCGATGGCGGCCGACTCGCCGCGGGGCATCGATCAGATCCAGACCATCGTCGTGATCTATGCCGAGAATCGCAGCTTCGACAATCTCTATGGGTATTTCCCCGGCGCCAACGGGCTCCGGCACGTGCCGCGCGCCCGCTACTTACAGCGCGACCGCGACGGCACGGTGCTGAAAGAACTGCCGCCGATCTGGGACGGGCTCACCGCCAAGGGCGTGGTGCCGCCGGTGACGCAAGCCGAGACCGCGCATCTGCCGAACCGCCCTTTCGCCATCGACGATCCCAAGGGCTTCAACACGCCGCTCAGCGTCGTGACCCACGATCTCTGGCATCTCTTCTATCAGAATCAGATGCAGATCGATGGCGGCAAGAACGACAAATTTGTAGCCTTCGCCGATTCGGGCGCGCTCGTCATGGGGCATTACGCCACCGGCGCCAAGAAGCTGCCGCTTTGGAAGATCGCGCGGCGCTACACCCTCACCGATAATTTCTTCATGGGCGCGTTCGGCGGCTCCTTCCTCAATCATTTCTGGCTGATCTGCGCCTGCACCCCCAAATACCCGGACGCCGACCACGGCCCGGCCAAGGACAAGATCGCTGTCGTCAACGCCGACGGCGTGAGCCTGAAGCTCGCCGCGAATTCGCCGCGCTCGGCGCTCGACGGCATTCCGAAATTCGTCAACAACGGAGCGATCACGCCGGATTTCTACGCCGTCAACACGATGGAGCCGGCTTATGAGCCGAGCGCGGTCAAGCCGGCGCCGGGCGGCAATCCGGCCTTCGCGGACGCCAAGAATCCCTCGACCTTGCCGCCGCAAACGGAGGAGACGATTGGCGATCTGCTCTCGGCCAAGAAGATCGGCTGGGCGTGGTATGCGGGCGCCTGGCAGGCGGCGCTCGACGGGCACAACGCCAAGCCCGTGCCGAATTTCCAATATCACCATCAGCCTTTCAATTACTTCGCCGACATGGCGCCCGGCACCGCGGCGCGCGCCGAGCATCTGAGGGACGGCGGGCTCGACGGCGTCGCCTTCATCAAGGCGATCGACGAGGGAAGCTTGCCGCCCGTCACCTTCTACAAGCCGCAAGGCAATCTCAACGAGCATGCGGGCTATGCCGCGGTGTTGGCCGGCGACGAGCACATCGCCAATGTCATCGCGCATCTGCAAAAAGGGCCGCAGTGGAAGCACATGCTGGTGATCGTCACCTATGACGAGAACGGCGGCTTTTGGGACCATGTCGCGCCGCCCAAAGGCGATCGCTGGGGCCCGGGCTCGCGCATCCCGGCGATCATCATCTCGCCTTTCGCCAAGCGGCATTATGTCGATCACACCCTCTACGACACGACCTCGATCCTGCGCCTCATCACCGAGTGCTTCGACCTGCCGGTGCTGCCCGGCATCGCCGCCCGCGACGCGGCGATGAAGGCCCATGGCGAGAAGCCGATGGGCGATTTGACCCACGCGCTCGATCTGCGCGCCCGGTAGCGCGCGGTAGCCCCGCCTCGCGCGCGTCCCGCGTTTGTGCTAAAAAAACGCCGGCCCGGCGGAGCCCGGGGCGGAGGACTGCGCCATGATCAATTTGCAAGATATTCGCTATGTCCGGCTCGGCACGCGCGATCTCGAGGGCGCGATCGCATTCGCGACCAAGATCATCGGGCTTCAGCTCGTCGCGCGCGAGGGCAAGGCCGCCTATTTCCGCAGCGACACGGTCGCGGTGCGCGGCGATACGCGCGACCACACCCTGGTCTATTTCGAGGGCGATCCCGGCGACCACACGATCGGATTCGATCTGAAGGACCCGGCGGATTTCGACGCGGCGGGCGCCGCGCTCGAGAATGGGGGCTTCCCGGCGCGCATGGCATCGAAAGAGGAATGCGAGTTGCGGCGCGCCAAGGGCATCATCGCCGCCAAGGATCCGACCGGCAACAAGATCGAGATCGTGGCGCGGCCCTATCACAGCGGCGTGCGCTATTTCGCGGGGCGCGACGCCGGCATTACCCATTTCAGCCATATCGGGCTCAACTCGACCGACGCGCCGCGCGACGAGAAATTCTGGACCAAGCTGTGCAGCGCGCGGGTCTCGGATTGGCTGGGCGACGCGCCGCTTCTGCGTATCAGCACCTGCCATCATTCGATCGCTATCTTCCCGGCCAAGCGACCCGGCGTGCAGCACATCAACCATCAGGTCGAAGACGTCGACGACGTGATGAAGTCCTATTACTTCCTCAAGGAAAAGGGCGTGAAGATCGCGTGGGGCCCGGGGCGCCACCCGCTCTCGACCGCGGTGATGCTCTATTTCTACGGACCCGACAACATGGTCTATGAATATTCCTGCGGCGTGAAGCATATCGCGCCCGAGGACGAAGCGACCTACCGCCCGCGTCAATTCCCGCCGACGCTGACTTCTTTCTGCATGTGGGGCTCGGTGCCGGACTTCCCGGACATGGAAGCCGCCATGACCCCCGCGAAGCCCGCGCTGAAGGCGGTCTAGCCGCGCCGCGCGGACCAACACCGCGCCCGCAGGCGAAACTGCCGCGCACGGAAATCGATCGGCTTCGCGAGCCCATGCGCGTCCCGTTTAATCGGGATCGAGCGAAACCACCGCGCGCCGGTGCCCGCTCACCTCCGCCGCGGCGTCGGGGGTGAGCCGCGCGAAATAGAGGCATGAGGTCAAGGTCACGGCCGTCATGAAGAACAGCGTCAAGGCGATGTCCCCGAGCGGGATGGCGGTGAGCGAATGCCCGCGCGCGTTCGCGACGGTATTGAGCACCACCGCCGCAAAGGCGACGCCCATCCCGTTCGAGATTTGCTGGAACATGCTGGAGAAGCTCGTCGCCGCACTCATCCGCGGCGCCGGGATATCGGCAAAGGCGATGCTGTTGAGCGCGGTATATTGCAGCGAGCGGAAGAAGCCACCGACCAGAAGCAGCACGAAGATCACGTCGACCGGCGTCGCCGCGGTGAAGAGCGCACAAACCAGCACGCTCACCGCGCTGATCGCGGCATTGACGAGGAGCACGGCGCGAAAGCCCCAGCGGCGCAGGATGCGAGTCGCGGCGATCTTCATGGCGAAGGAGCCGAGGGCGGCGGCGAGCGTCAGCAAGCCCGAGGCGAAAGCGGTCATGCCGAGGCCGATTTGGAGAAGTATCGGCAACAGGTAATTGAGCGACGCGGTGCCGATGCGAAAGAGCGAGCCGCCTAGCACGCTCGCCGAAAAGGTCGGCACGCGGAGCAAGGTCGGATCGATCACCGGATGCTGGCGGCGGTTGATGTGCCGGGTCGTCGCCACGCCGGCGACGAGACAGAGCGCGAAGAGCGCCAGCACCGCGTTCGTTGCATGACCCGGCTGCTCGATCACGTCGCAACCATAAACCAGACTGGCAATCGCCGTGCCCGAGAGGAAGAAGCCGATCCAGTCGAGCGCAGGACTTTCGGGCTCGCGGTAATTCTCGATGAAGATCGAGACGAGGACGAAGCCGAGTACCCCGACGGGCAGATTGAGGAAGAAGATCCAGCGCCAAGAGGCGTAGGTGGTGATGAAACCGCCCACCGGCGGTCCGAGGATCGGTCCGATCAGCGCCGGGATCGTCAGATAGGCGATCGCGGCGACGAATTCCGAGCGCGGTATGCTGCGGAACATCACCAGCCTTCCGACCGGCACCATCATCGCGCCGCCGATGCCTTGGAACACGCGGGCGGCCGTGAATTCGGCGACGCCGTTGCACAAGCCGCACAGGACCGAGCCCAGGGTGAAAACTGTGATCGCCGTGCGCAGCACGGTGCGCGCGCCGAAGCGGTCAGCGACCCAGCCGCTCACAGGAATAAAGACGGCGAGGCTCAGCACATAGGCGGTGATGCCGATGCTCAGCTCGATCGGCGTCGTCGCGAAGGACTGCGCCATCTGCGGCAGGGCGGTGGTGATGACCGTGCCGTCGAGATTTTCCATGAACAGCGCCGAGGCGACGATCATCGGCACGATCATGGTGCGGGAGACAGGCAATTTCATGGAGCAAAGACGCTAGCCGATGGCGGCGAGCCGACACAATCGCCGCGTCGCGCTGCCGCGCCGCCGTCTCATGCTTAATCCGCGGCCTCGGCGGCGAGCGGTGCGCGCCGGTGGCCGCTGACCTCGGCACCGGCATCCGCGCCGAGGCGGGCATAGAAGAGACAACCCGACAGCGCGATCACCGCCATCGTAATGAAGACAATGCGAATATCGACGACCGTCACCGCGCGCGACCCTTCGGCGCGAAAATATTGCGCGGCATGAAGCAGGACCGCCGCAAGCGCCACGCCCATCCCGTTCATCACCTGTTGCATCATGCTGGAAAAACTCGTCGCGGCGCTAGTGCGATTCTCGGATATGTCGGCGTAGGACAACGTGGTCAGGCTCGTATATTGCAACGAGCGAAAGAAACCGCCCACCAAGAGGATCAAGAAAGCCACGTAGACCGGGGTGGAAACGCCGACCGAGGCGCAAATCGCGATAGCGCCGGCGCTGATGAAGCCATTTCCGAGGAGAACCCTGCGAAATCCCCAGCGCCGCAATGTCGGTGGAATCGCCATTTTCATCGTCAGGGAACTCAACGCCGGCGCGATCGTGGTCATGCCCGAGGTGAATGCCGAAAGCCCCATATCGACTTGGAGGAGAATCGCCATCAGATAGCTGACCGAACCCGCGGCGATACGAAACAGCGCCCCGGCGGCGACGCCCGTGAAAAAAGACGGGATGCGCAGCAACTTCAAATCGACGATCGGCTCGGGCCGGCGCAGCATGTACCAGCCGGCAAAGCATCCCGAAGCGACGCTCACGGCAAAGAGGCCGATCGTCAACACGACGCTGATGCCGGGCTGCACCACGAGATCGGCATCGAGCACAAGCGCCGAGATCGCGACGCCCGTGGCGAGGAATCCAACCCAATCGAAGGACGGGCTCACCTCTTCGCGGTAATTCTCGATGAAGAACCAGACCAGGACCGCACCAACCATGCCGAAAGGCAGGTTGAGAAAGAAGATCCAGCGCCACGAGGCGTAGGTGGTAATGAAGCCGCCCACGGGGGGCCCCAAGATCGGACCGATCATCGCCGGCATGGTCATGAGCGACAGCGCTTCGACGAGTCCACCCTTGCCGACCGCGCGAAAGAGGACGAGGCGCCCGACCGGCACCATCATCGCCCCCCCGATGCCCTGGAACACCCGCGAAACGGCGAACTCGGCGACGCCGTTGCAGAACCCGCACAGCACCGAGCCCAAGGTGAAGACGGCGATGGCCGCGCTGAAGACGGTGCGCGCGCCGAACCGATCGGCGACCCAGCCGCTTACCGGGATGAAGACGGCAAGGCTCAACATGTAGGCGGTGATACCGATGCTGAGATGGACCGGCGTCGTGCGGAAGCTCACCGCCATTTGCGGCAGCGCCGTGGTGATCACGGTACTGTCGAGATTCTGCATGAAGAGCGCGGACGCCACGATGCCCAGCAGAATAGCGCGACGGGAGACACGGAAGTTCATGCAACGGAGCCCAGACAAAGCGGCATCATGGCCAATTTATGGGACCCGGACCGGTTGACAACCGCTTAAGCGGCATTGCTGCCCTTCGCCAATCGTTGCCGGTCACGGCCGCGCTTCACCTTCGCCGGGAAGCCCGCTAATCTTGCGGCGAATTCGCCGTCCATCACGGACCATCACGGCCAAGGGAGCGCCTCACATGCCCATCTCCATGTATCACGGCTCGGTTCCGGTATTCCTCCAGCTGCTGCCCGCTCTGTCGGGGTGCCTCGAAAAAGCGCAGGCTTTCGCCGAATCGCGCAAATATGATCCGAACCTGCTTTTGACCTTGCGGCTCGCGCCCGACATGTTTCCCCTGTCGCGCCAGGTGCAGCAGGCGACGGCCCATGCCTGCGCGCCCGGCCGGATCGCCGGGGTCGAGCTGCCGAAATTCACCGACACGGGCGCCAACATTGCCGAGCTCAAGCAGCGCATCGCCACCACGGTCGACTTCCTGAAGAGCATCAAGCCCGCACAGATTGACGGCAAGGAAGACAGCGAGGTGTCGGTCCAGCTCGGCCCCAACACGCGCACCTTCCGCGCGCAGGTCCTGCTCTATCACCACGCTTTGCCGAACTTCTATTTCCACACCTCCACGGCTTACGACATTCTGCGCCATAACGGCGTCGAGCTCGGCAAACGCGATTTCATGGGTCAGCAGCCGAGCTGATCCGGCCAAGGATAGAAACCTCGGGAAGCGGCCGGAGCGATCCGGCCGCTTGGCCGCCCGCCGGCGCGCTAGCGTCGCCGGCTCAATCACAAGACAACGAACAGGGAAACGTCGGACATGCCATCATCCGGGCGCCGGAAAGCCGGTTCCATTCGCGGCGCAGCCTGGGCCCTCGCGGCCATCTTTCTCGCCGGCGCGGCAACGCAAACCGCTCGTGCCGAGACGCTCCGCGTCGGCAAAAGCTCGTCGGTCGCCTTCAATTTCGATCCGGTCGATGTCGGCGTCAAAGAGAAGTTCTTCGCGCGCGAAGGGCTCGATATCCAGGTCCTGAGCTTCGGCGGCAGCTCGAAGCTGCAACAGGCCTTGATCTCCGGCTCGGTCGATTTCGGCTTGGGCGCGGGTACGGACATCGCCTTCCTCGTCAAGGGCGCGCCGGAACAGGCCGTCGGTGCGATTGCGCTCACGCCCGCCCTTTTCGGCATCATCGTGCCCTATGATTCGCCGATCCACACACTCGCCGATCTGAAGGGTAAGCGGATCGGGATCTCGACTGTGGGATCCTTGACCCAATGGCTCGTCCTCCAGCTCGAGAAGAAGGAAGGCTGGAAACACGACGCGCTGACCATGATCACCGACGGCTCGAGCCCGCCGCCACAACTCGCCGCGCTGAAGACCGGTCAGATCGACGCGCAGGTCAGCTCCTCGGGCTTTGGCTGGAATCTCGAGGAACGCAAGGCGGGCCGCGTCCTCGCTCCGGCCTCCGATTTCGTCGGCGCGTTCCTGATGAACGTGATCTTCGCGACCAATGACGTGATGAAGCGCGACCCGGCAGGCGTCCGGAAATTCCTCAAGGGCTGGTACGAGGCAGTCGATTTCATGGCGCATCACCGCGCGGAGACGATCGCCATCGCGCGCTCGGTCGATCATTTCTCCCAGACCGTCGAAGAAAAACAATACGATACGGTGATGCCGTCGCTCTCGCGCGACGGGACCTTTCCGCCCGAAGCGGTCGCGGCCGTGCGCCGCTCTTTTATCGAGCTTCACATTCTGCCCAAAGAGCCCGACATGTCGAAATACCTCACGACGCGCTTCCTGCCGAAGCACGGATAAGGGGCGCCGCCGCGCGGGCGAAAGGAGCGTCCATGCCGCGATGGTCTTACACCAAGGGCCTGCATGATCTCGGCAATGGCTGCCACGCCTATCTCCAACCCCAGGGGAGCTGGGGGTGGAGCAATGCCGGGCTGATCTCCGATAGCGGCGAAACGCTCCTGGTCGACACGCTGATGGATCTGGTGCTGACGCGCGAGATGCTCGAGATGATGCGCCGCGCCGTACCGGCGGCCGCATCGATCGGCACGCTGGTCAACACGCACGCCAATCCCGATCACACTTTCGGCAACCAGCTCCTCGCCGGCGCCGCGATCATCGCCTCGGCAGCCTGCGCCGCCGAAATGCCGCATACGCCGCCGCAAATGCTCGCCCTGATGGAGAAGAACTGGCGCCAGCTCGGCGACGGCGCGGCTTTTTTCCACGAGACCATGGGGCGGCATTTCCATTTCGATGACGTGGTGCTGACCTTGCCAACGCGCATCTTCGAGCAGGACCTCACGCTCAGCGTCGGCGCGAAGGAGGTTCGGCTGGTCAATGTCGGGCCGGCGCATACGGCCGGCGATGTGATGGTCTTTGTCCCGCAGGTTCGTGTCGTCTTCACCGGCGATATCCTTTTCGTCGACGGGCATCCGGTGATGTGGGCGGGGCCGGTCGACAATTGGATCAAGGCTTGCGACCTCATCCTGGGCTGGGACGTGGAAACCATCGTCCCCGGCCACGGGCCGATCACCGACAAGGCGGGCGTGCGCCGGTTCAAGGCCTATCTCGAGGAGATCAAGCGCGAGGCGAAGAAGCGCTTCGATGCGGGGATGAGCTGGCTTGAAGCGGTCGAGGATATTGCGCTCGACCGCTATGCCGATTGGATCGACGGCGAGCGCATCGTCGCCAACGTCGCCGCGCTCTATCGCGAATTCTCGAACGGCAAGGAAAAGCGGGACGCGCCCGAGTTGTTCGCAGCCATGGGCCGCTATCGCCGGGCGCGCGGCGGCTGAGGGGATCCCGAGACAACGGTCAAAACAAGGATGAGGCGGCCGAAGCCGCCCGATCGGTCACTCGTCGCGATAGCCGTCGAACACCCATTCCAGCGACCGAACCAGGAGCCGGGGGATAAGGCAGGCCGCGACGAGAATAGCCGCCATGACGAACCACCATAGGCGGTTATAGGGCGCACCGTAGACAATCAGAACGACGGCCATCATCGCGGCGCAAAGCCCGCCGCTCGCCGTGCCGAACAAGAGTCCGAAACGCCGCCGTCCTTCTTTGCGGGACATCGCCCACCTCCCCTGTTGCTCGCGGCCAAAAGCGATGGCTGATCCAAGCAGCTCCGCCTCCGGCGCCGGTGCAGAATAACCGA
>JBJKPV010000302.1:0-5606 GCA_046706015.1 Allostellaceae bacterium
TCGTCCTCGCCGAAGGAGACCTCGTTGCCGGCCGAGCGCGCCGACGCGACGGCGTGAACCTCGGATACTGGAAATTTACGTTCGGCGAGAACGCTCAGCATCTCGCGCCCGACATTGCCGGTGGCGCCGACCACCGCGACCTTGAACGCCATGGATTCAACTCCTGTAGACGAGCGTTCACTTAATGTACGCCGCCGCGATTGACAAGCCGGGGATCGCCGGGGGCGCCGCTCCCCGCGCACGCCCCGAGAGCGCATCAGCCCTGCGCCGCCGCGCTTGACCAGCCGGGAACCACGTCTCAGTCTGCCGCCGGCTTGAGCACCCCGAGCTTTGAGACCCCGCGAAGGGGGAGGTCATCATGAGCGTTACACCGGTCGAGAAAAGACGTACCCCCGCCGATTTGCGCAGCCGCAAGGGCGGCACGCCGATCGTCAGCCTCACCGCCTACACCACGTCGCAGGCGCGCCTGCTCGATCCTCATACCGACCTGCTGTTGGTGGGCGATTCCCTGGGCATGGTGGTCTATGGGCTCGGCAGCACCTTGCCCGTAACCCTTGAGATGATGATCGCCCATGGCGCAGCGGTGGTGCGCGGCGCCAGCCGCGCCTGCGTCATCGTCGACATGCCCTTCGGCTCCTATCAGGAAAGCCCGACGCAGGCCTTTGCCAATGCCGCGCGGATCCTGGCCGAGACCGGCTGCGCCGGCGTCAAGCTCGAAGGCGGCGAGGTCATGGCCGAGACCATCCGTTTCCTGACCGGCCGCGGCATCCCGGTCTTGGGCCATGTTGGGCTCCAGCCGCAATCGGTCAACGCGCTGGGCGGGTTCCTTGCCCAGGGCCGGACCGAGGCTGAGGCGGCAAGGGTCATCGCTGACGGCAAGGCAGTGGCCGAAGCCGGCGCCTTCGCCATGGTGGTGGAAGGAACGGCCGAGCCGGTTGCGCGGCGCCTCACCGAAATCGTGCCCGTCCCAACCATCGGCATCGGCGCGTCGCCAGCCTGCGATGGCCAGGTCCTTGTCATCGACGACGTGCTTGGCATCTTCGACGGGTTCAAGCCGCGCTTCGTCAAGCGCTATGCCGAGTTGAGCGGCGCGATCGCGGCGGCGGTTTCGGCCTATGCCGAGGATGTGCGGACGCGGCGCTTCCCCGGCCCGGAGCACGTCTATGGCGCGGCCGCGCCGGAAAAGCGCAAGACGCCGTCCTCGCGTTGACTGCGTTCGGCTAATCGGCGGGGACGAATCCCTTGCCGATCATGCAGTTGCGGACGATCTCGTCGCTGCGCTGAACATCGCCAAGGTTCAGACTCTGCGTTTGCGTATCCAACACGCCGGTACGCTGCCAATCATTGCCGCGCGACGCCATGATGTCGGTGGTGATGTTGGTATCGCGCTGCGTCGCCTCGCGCGCGATTTCGCGGCAAGCCGACAGCTCGCGCGCGGCTACCTGCGGCGATACACCGTTCTTGCTCCATTCCGGCCGGCCGGCACAGGCCGCAAGCACCAGGGTCGCGGCCAGGACAAGGCAAAGTTTCATTCTTCGATACCCCTTTGCGGTGGCGGGTCGCAGCAAGACTTGGTTAACCACTCGTTCTATAGAGTAATTGGGGATTGCACATCCGTCTTGTGCCCAATTTTGGTTCTTTCGGAGTTTGCCCCGGGAAATGGCCGCGCGCTTCGCCCTCCTCGTGCTGGCCGTCACCTTGGCGGGGTGCAATGCTTGGCAGAACCGCGCCGAATTCGCCGCACCGCAGAGCCGCTGGCCGTCGAACTACCCGTCGCCCGTTCCGGCCAATGCGCCGCCGCCCCCGATTCCCGTGCGCTATTGCTATCGCACCTTGGCGCAGGTGGATTGCTTCGCCGAAGCGCATCCGAGCCGGATCGGCAGCTATACCGGCGTCTATCCCGACCCGGACAGCCTCGCCGCCGCAGCGCCCTACGCCGCGGCCCGCGTGCCCGAAAACAAGCCCTAAAAGCGCCCCGCCTGAAAATCGACGACGGCTTGCCGGAGTTCGGCTTCCGAGTTCATGACGAAAGGACCATAACGGGCGACCGGCTCGTCGAGCGGCCGCGCCGCAGCGACGAGAAGCCGGCAGGACGCCGCACCCGCCCTCAGTTGCAAGCGCGCACCTGGCCCAAGGGCCGCGAGCGTGCCGCGCGGCACCGTGACCGCCGGATCACCGATCAGCGCGTCGCCCTCGAAAGGATAAGCGAAGGCGTTGTGCCCCTCGGGCAAATCGAGGACATAGGCGCCGCCCGCGGGTAACGCGATATCGACCAGCATGGGCTCGGTCGCGATCCCGACGACAGGTCCCGCGGCATCGCCGATGCGGCCGGCGACGAGGCGCAGCTTGATACCGCCCGATGCGTCGAGCGTGGGCACCGCGGCGGGATCGAATTCCTGATAGCGCGGCGTCGTCATTTTGTCCTTCGCCGGCAGATTGACCCAGAGCTGAAAGCCCCACATCAGCCCGTTTTCCTGCTCGGGCATCTCGGAATGGACGATGCCACGCCCGGCCGTCATCCACTGCACGCTGCCCGGACCCAACAGACCGCTATGGCCGTGATTGTCGCGATGGCGCATCCGCCCCGCGAGCATATAGGTCACCGTCTCGAAACCACGATGCGGGTGATCGGGAAAGCCGCCGATATAGTCCGCGCCATCCTCGGAGTGGAACTCATCGAGCAACAGAAAGGGATCGAGCTCGCCGAGCACGCGATTGCCGATCACGCGGTTGAGACGCACGCCTGCGCCGTCGCTGGTCGGCTGTCCCTTGGAGAGCCGCGCCACTTGCCGCGTCGTCGCCGCTTGATCGAGCATCTTCGCCTCCATCGCCCCCCGGGGCCGAGCACATCATATGGGGAGCGCCGCCGCGCGCTTCCAGCAACGCGGCAGGCGGGCAGGCGCTATGGCAGGTTTACGAGGACTTGGCGTCCTCGACCAGATCGTCGAGCTTGTCGCGCAAGGTTGTCGCCTTGTCGTTCGACAGCGCATAGACCCAGGGGCCGAGAGTCGCGTTGAGATCGGCCGCGCGCTTAGCCGCCTCACCCTCGCCCGAGGCCTTGAAGCGCACCCAGCTCTTGCCGTCCTTGTCGGCGAGCTCGACCGCGATCGTCAGACCCTTGAAATCGGTGAAACGGGCCTTCGTCACGCCCGAGGCGGGAAAGGCGAAATCCTTGGCCGCGCGGACATCATCGAGCTGAAGCGCGCCGAGCACGCCGGCCGTGTCGTCGAGAATGCTGTCGTATTTGAGCTTCTTGCCGGCGGGCATGCCTGCGATCTGCAGCTTGTCGCCGGGCTTGTCGCGGCTGATGGTGACGGCCTTGCCGTCGGGCTGGGTCAGCACGGCTTCCTTCACCTGCACCCCCGGCACATCGACCAGCTTTTTATCGAGCCACGCGGCGGTATCGCCCGAGAGATCGAAATTGCCGCGCGCGAGCCAGGATTGCGCGTTGCCGGGCTTCCTTACATAGACGCCGCCCTCGCCGCCGCCGAGCTGGTCGGCGCGATGCTTGCCAACGATAACCTCGCCCAAGAGCGCGCCCTTGGTGTCGGCGATCGTCACCAGGGTCGATTTGGAATTCTTGCCCGCGTCCTCGACGTCGAGCCGATTGTAGAGATTGGCGCGCGCCGTCTTGGGCTCGACATAGCGCATATCGGCCAGGCCCAGCAGGGCTTCGCGCACTTTGGCGCCATTGGCCGCGTAGCCATTGCGTTCCTCGATCGACCAGGAATTGCCTTTGCGGGCGAGCGTCGTCTTCTCGTCGCCATGGATGAGGACCATGCGCCCCACATCGGCGAGCCGCTTGGCGAGATCGGGCATCACCAATTGCCCGGTGAGCGGGTTGGCGTTCGGCCCTGTGCCGCGCGAGACATAGACGGCGGCGATCACCGCGAGGATGGTGACGCCGAGCAGCCAGGCAAGGCTTTTACCGCGCATCCTTCTTCCCCCTTCCTAAGACGCGGCGCCCGCTTGGCGCTTGCGCCGGCGCATGCGCAGGATGCCGAGGATGATCGCGGCAATGCCGACAAGGATCGGCACCAGCGCGATGTCGAAGAACTCCGTCCAGGCCTGCAGGCGATCGATATCCTGACGCAGGGCCAGCTGCACGCGACGCAACTGCTCGCGGATCTTGATCATGTCGCCGCGGAAATTCTCGAGCGTCTTGGCCTGCTCGGCCGCGAGCGCGACTCCGCCCCCGCCTTGCTGGCGCAGCTGCTTGATCTTCTCCTGCGTGTCCTTGAGCTTGGTTTCGAGACTCTTCTCGGTCGCCTGGTAGCGCGCATCCGCCGCACGCTGAATGTCGTTGATCAGCTCGAAGGGCCGCGCCGAGGTCCCGCGGCTTCTGAGGCTGATGAGGTCGTCGCCGCCCGCGAGCACATCGATGGCGTTGGCGACGAAATCGCCGTTATTGGCGACCGGGATCGTCACCGTCTGGCCGAAGAAATCCTGGTTTTGCACCCAGAAGCGGTCTTCGAGAATGTCGGTGTCGGCCACCACCACGACGTCGATCGGCTTGACCGAGGTCTTGACCTCGGCCGCTGCCGCCTTCGCGGCATCGCCTGCTTTCGCATCCGCGCCCGTCGTTTTCTTCTCGTCCTTGGCGTTCTTGTCCTTCGGCGGCCCGTCGGGGAAAGCGGTGCTCGCAGGACCGGTGACCTGCGCCGCAAGCACGAGGCGCTTGTGATCCGATTTGAAGTCACGCAGCAGCCCGCCGACATCGGGCATCCCTTGAACCTTCGCCACCGGGATCGCCATCGAATCGGTCGAGGTGGAGATCAGCGGCGTGAACTTCGTCTTCGCACCCTTGAGCGGATCGAGGATGCCCGACGAAGCCATATTGATGTGCGACAGATCCGCGGTGATCAAATTGTCGCCGTTGAGGTCGTTTTTGTCGAGCGACAGCCAGGCGACGTAATCCATCGCGACGACGTGCTTGTCCGTGCCGGCATTGACGCGGCGCGCGGCGCGAAGATCGCCGGCCACCATCTTCGGCACCATCTCGACACCCCAGGCCTTGAACAGCGGCCCGAGATTGCTGTTCAGCGGCGAGCCCGGGGGGTTGAGCTGGCTCGGATGCATCTGCTGCGTTTCCGAGTGCGGATCGACGAAGACGATCGCCTTGCCGCCCTTCAGCACGTATTGATCGATCGCGTAGAGTGTCTTCTCCGAGAGATGCTGGGGGTGCGCGACCATCAGCACGTCGACGTCGGACGGCACGCTGTCGATCTCGTCCGACAGATCCTTGACGGTATAGAGCGGCTTGATCTGCGCCATCACCGCGTAGGGGATCATCGGGCGGCCCTGCATCGCCGCCATCACGTCGCCTTCGAGCGGAAGATCGGTGATCAGCCCGACCACCGGCTTCTTCGGGAAGGCGAGGCTGTGAATGAGCTTGGTGATGTCGTATTCGAGCAACCTTTCGCGTTCCGGCTGGAAGAACGGAATGATCTGCTGATCGTCGGTCGAGTTCGTCGCCGCCAGGCCGAAATAGACCTGCTCGCCGCCCTGGTCGAGCGGAACGCCCTGGAGCCCGAAGGCGACCGCGCGATCCTCCACCGCCGAGAAAGGTTGCGGATCGAGCTCCTGCAGCTCAATCTTGCCGTCGG
>JBJKPV010000303.1:0-7146 GCA_046706015.1 Allostellaceae bacterium
ATGGGCGCCGAGGCGACGCCGCCCCAGCTCATCGCATGGGCGAAGGTCACGTGCAGCGGGTCGCAGCCATTCTCGGCGAGCTGCAGCCAGTTGGAATTGCCGAAGCCGATGATGCGCGCGCGGCGCAGGCCCGGTCGGGTGAGGAAATCGAAGCGCGGCAGAAGCGGCGCGGGCGCCGGCCCTAGATAGGCGAAGATGAGGCCGCCCAGCTCTTCCACCGGATAAGCGCGCTGGCGCACGCGTTCTTTGAAATCGCTGCCAGGGAGAGTGCCCGGCACGTCGAGGATCTTGCCGCCCGTGTCGTAGAGCCAGCCGTGATAGCGGCAGCGCAGACCTTCGAGCCCGACCGTGCCGAGGCAGAGATTGGCGCGGCGATGGGCGCAGCGCGCCTCGATCAAGCCGACGCGGCCGCGGCGGTCGCGAAAGAGGACCAGGTCTTCGCCCAGCAGGCGGATAAAGGTCGGCTTTTCCTTGAGGTCGTCGGCGATTGCGACCGGCCACCAATAGCGGCGCTGCACCTCGCCCATCGGCGTGCCGGCGCCGGTCGAGGTGAGGATGCGGTTCTCTTCGGCGGTAACGAGACCCGGATCGGTCGTCATGCGCCCCCCAATCGGATGCGAGCGCCCTAGTGTTTCACAAGCGCGCGCCGGCCGTCCACGGACTCTTGGTTGCGGCGGCTTTATTCGACGATGATTTTGGGCGCTGCGTGGCGCCCGGCGCCCAAGCGATCGCGCACACGCTCGGCGATCGCGCGATAAGTCTTGGCGTGCTCGCTCTCCGGTTGCGCCAGCACGATCGGCGTGCCCGCGTCCGAGGTCTCGCGGATGGCGATGTCCAAGGGCACCTCGCCGAGGAAATCGACGCCGAGCGCCTCGGCTTCCTTGCGCGCGCCGCCATGGCTGAAAATGTCGCTGCGCTCGCCGCAATGCGGACAGACGAAGTAGCTCATATTCTCGATGAAGCCCAGGACCGGCACGTCGACCTTGCGGAACATGTTGAGTCCCTTGCGCGCGTCCAAGAGTGCGATGTCCTGCGGTGTCGAGACGATGATCGCGCCGGCAAGCGGCACTTGCAGCGCCATGGTGAGCTGCGCGTCGCCCGTGCCCGGCGGCAGATCGACCACCATCACGTCGAGCTCGCCCCAATTGACATCGCGCAGCATCTGCTGCAGCGCGCTCATGACCATCGGTCCGCGCCAGATCATCGGCGTGTCCTCGGGCACGAGAAAACCCATCGACATGCATTTGACGCCATGCGCGATCTTCGGCTCGAGCATCTTGCCGTCGGCGGAGACGGGCTTGCCGGAGATCCCGAGCATGCGCGGCAAGGAAGGCCCGTAGATATCGGCGTCCAGAATGCCGATCTTGAGGCCGAGCTGCGCGAGCGCGAGGGCGAGATTGACCGCGGTGGTCGATTTGCCGACGCCGCCCTTGCCCGAGGCGACTGCGATGATCGCCTTGACGCCGGGGGCCAGCGGCTTGCCTTGCGCCGCGGCGCCGCGGGGTGCCGCGTGCGGTGGCGCGTCGCCGCGCGGCTTTTCCGCGGTCAAGACCGCGCTGACCGAGAGCACGCCGGGCAGCGCCTCGACCGCTTTCTCGGCTTGGCGGCGCACTGGCTCAAGCGCAGCCGCGCGGGCGCGCTCAACCTCGATCGCGAAGGCGACATGGCCCTCGCGCAGCTGCACGCCCGAAATCATGCCGAGGCTGACGATGTCGCCGCCGCGCTCGGGATCGACCACGCGTCGGAGTGCGGCCAGCACTTCTTTCTCGGAAATCACGCTCATGCCGCCGGTCTCTCATCCTTGACAAGAAGGGCTCACGCCGATATCGGGGTTGTCGTTCCCGCGCTGCGACCCATGGCTCACATATAAGAGAAGCCGGGCGGCGTGCATAGCGAGCACGGAAAAAGGATAGGTCGATGTCCTGGAATCAGGGAGGCGGCCCATGGGGCGGGGGCGGTGGAGGCCCGGGCCCGTGGGGAAGCGGAGGCGGAGGTCGCGGCTTTCAGCCCCCCAATTTCGAGGATGCGCTGCGGCGCTTTCAGAATTTTCTGCGCAAGATCCTTCCGGGTGGCAGCGGCCCGGGCGGGCCGGGCCTGTGGGTGCTCGGCCTCGGTCTGATCGTCGTCCTCTGGCTCGCCAGCGGCATCTATCGCGTCGAGCCCGATCAGGAAGGCATCGTGCTGCGCTTCGGTGCCTATATCGGCAAGACCGCGCCGGGTCTCAATTATCACTGGCCGTGGCCGATCGAGGAGGCGGAGACGCCGACGGTGACGCGCATCAACCGCATCGAGATCGGCTATCGCGCCGCCGGCCAGGCGGGGCGCGGCGGGCAGATCACCGACGTGCCCGAGGAATCGCTGATGCTGACCAGCGATGAGAACATCGTCGACGTCAACTTCACCGTGTTCTGGCTGGTGAAGAATGCGCCCGATTTTCTCTTCAACATTCGCGATCCCGAGATGACGGTGAAGGCCGCCGCCGAAAGCGCGATGCGCGAGATCATCGGCCATACCGAGATCGCGAGCGCGCTTGCCGAGGGCCGCGCCAAGATCGAGAACGATACCGAGAAGCTGCTGCAGCAGATTCTCGATAGCTACGGCGCCGGCGTGCAGATCACGCAGGTACAGCTGCAAAAGGTCGATCCGCCCGGTCCGGTGATCGATGCGTTCCGCGACGTGCAGAGCGCGAAGATCGACCAGCAAACCCTTATCAACCAGGCTCAGGCTTACGCCAACAGCGTCGTGCCGCAGGCACGCGGCGATGCCGCTCGCCTCTTGCAGGAGGCGCAAGCCTACAAGGCGCAGGTCGTGCTCCAGGCCCAGGGCGACGCGGCGCGTTTTGATTCGGTCTACAACTCCTACAAGGCCGCGCAGGATGTGACCGCACGCCGGCTCTATATCGAGACGATGGAAGACGTGCTGAAGAACACCAATAAGATCCTGATCGACAAGAACGCGTCGAATTCTGGCGTGCTGCCCTATCTGCCCTTGCCGGCGATCGGTGCATCGCATGCGACGGCAACGCCCGCGCCGGCTCCGGCGCCGAGCCCGAGCGCGTCGTCGAGCCGCAAGAGCGGAGGCCAGCCATGAGCTCGCGTGCGCTGGGCATTGTCACGGGCGCGGTCGTCGTCGTTCTCATCGGCCTCTTCACCGTGTTCTTCACCGTGCATCAGACCGAGATCGCGCTGGTGCTCCAATTCGGCAAGCCGGTGCGGGTGATCAACCATCCCGGGCTGCAGATCAAGGCGCCCTATCAAAATGTCGTGATCTATGACCGCCGTCTGCTCGATCTCGAGCCGCCAGCAGAAGAGGTGATTGGCGCCGATCAGAAACGCTTGGTGGTCGATACCTATGCAAGGTTTAAGATCGTCAACCCGCTGCAATTCTATCAGACGGTCGGCACCGAGGGCATCGCCGATGCGCGGCTTTCCGCCATCATCAGTGCCTCGCTGCGGCGGATCATCGGCAACGCCCAGCTTCAGGCGGTGGTTTCCTCGCAGCGCGCCGAGATCATGCAGCAGATCCGCGATCAGGTGAACGCCGAGGCGAAGGGCTTCGGCATCGACGTTGTCGATGTACGGTTGCGGCGGGTCGATCTGCCGGAGGAGAACGCCGAGGCGATCTATGCCCGGATGAAGGCCGAGCGCCAGCGCGAGGCCGCGCAGTATCGCGCCGAGGGCGCGCAGCAAGGCGTTCAAATTCGCGCCGGCGCCGACCGGCAGCGCATCGAGATCCTCGCGGACGCGCAGCGCCAGTCCCAGATACTGCGCGGCGAAGGCGATGCGCAGAGCATCAAGGTCTATGCCGACGCCTATGGCAAGGACCCCAATTTCTTCGCCTTTTACCGCTCGCTCCAGGCCTATCGCGACAGCCTCAGCGGGCCCCGAACGACGCTCGTGCTCTCGCCCGAGGATGAGTTCTTCAAGTACTTACGCAGCGGTCCAGGCGGGATTCCGGGCCTCGGCGCGCCGGGGGCTGCGGGTGCGCGGCGATGAGGGATTTCTCCACGGCGCTGGCGCTCGCCCTGGTGATCGAGGGTGTGCTCTATTCGCTGGCGCCGGCGGTGATGCAGCGTCTCAACGCGCAAGTCTCGGCCATGCCGGCGCCGGCGCTGCGTGTCGCCGGGCTGGCGGCCGCTTGTCTCGGCGTCGCCGCGGTCTGGTTCATCCGCCGCGGCTAGGCTCGGAGCCGGCCGCCGGCGATGCGTTCGTGGTGATCAGCAAAGTTTGAGCGCGGCCGCGATACGGCCCCTGGCTTGGCGCCGGATTGTTTTCTAAAATGAAGTTCACGCAAAAGCGTGAACCCGGCCAAATAGAGTCGGATGGAGGTGTTGGTGATTGAGGCCAAGCTTCGCCTGGCCGCGCGCGTCTGCGCCGTGCGGGGCCTGCGTGCGCGTCTCGTTATTCTGATCGTGGCGGCGCTCTTTGTGCCCGGTGCCGCCTTCGCCAAGGCTGGGCCGGACGGTTTTGCCGATCTCGCCGCGAAATTGCTGCCGGCGGTCGTCAATATCTCGAGCACGCAGACGATCAAGCCCGATCGCGGCGGCGGCGAGAACCGTGCCACGCCCGATGCGCCGCAATTCCCGCCGGGCTCGCCCTTCGAGCAGTTCTTCAAGGATTTCCTCGATCGCAACCAGCGCAGCCAGCAACAGGCATTGCCCCGCGAGCAGACCTCGCTTGGCTCGGGCTTCATCATCGATCCCTCTGGCCTCGTCGTCACCAACAACCACGTCATCGAGGACGCCGACGACATCACCGTCACGCTTCAGGACAATACGAGCTTCAAGGCGGAGGTGGTGGGGCGCGATTCCAAGACCGATCTCGCGCTGCTGCGGGTAAAGCCGCCGAAGCCCTTGCCGTCGGTCAAGTTCGGCGACAGCGACCAGATGCGCGTCGGCGACTGGGTGCTGGCGATCGGCAATCCGTTCGGGCTCGGCGGCTCGGTGACCGCCGGCATCGTCTCGGCGCGCGCGCGCGAGATCAATGCGGGTCCCTATGACGATTTCATCCAGACCGATGCGGCGATCAATCGCGGCAATTCGGGCGGCCCGATGTTCAACATGAACGGCGAGGTGATCGGCATCAACACGGCGATCTATTCGCCCTCGGGCGGCTCGATCGGCATCGGCTTCGCCATTCCCGCGAACGAGGCGAAATACGTCATCGACCAGCTCAAGCAATATGGCCATGCGCGGCGCGGCTGGCTGGGCGTCAACATCCAGAGCGTCAACGATGAGATCGCCGAAAGCCTGGGTCTCGACAAGCCGCGCGGCGCCTTGATCGCCAGCGTTCACGATGGCGGCCCGGCGCAGAAGGCGGGCGTTCAGCCCGGCGACGTGATCTTGACCTTCGACGGCAAGGAGGTCACCGATATGCGCCGCTTGCCGCGCATCGTCGCCGAGACGCCGATCGACAAGGTCGTTAAGGTCACCGTGTGGCGCAAGCGCAAGGAGGTGACGCTCGACGTCAAGGTCGGCGAGCTCAAGGAAGAGCCGCAACAGGCGTCGCTTCCCTCGAAACAGAAGACGCCTGGCGCGCCGGCCGAGACGGTGAAGGCGCTCGGCCTCTCGCTGGCCAATCTGACGCCCGATCTGCGCGATCGTTTCGGTCTCGCCGACAACGTGACCGGCGTCGTGATCACCGGCATCGATGCGTCCGGCCCAGCCGCCGGCAAGGGTATGCAGGCGGGCGACGTGGTGGTCGAAGTGGCGCAGGACAGCGTCAAGACCACGGCCCAGATCCTCGCCAAGATCGACGAGGCGAAGAAATCCGGGCGCAAATCCGTCCTTCTGCTGGTCGATCGCCAGGGCGATCTTCGTTTCGTCGCGGTGAAGCTCGAGAACGGCTAAGCCGCGCGAATCTCGTCGCGGTGATAGCCCTGCGCATAGAGTAGCGCCGTCAAGTCGGCATGATCGACGCGCAGCTGCGCCTGTGCCGCGACGGCAGGCTTGGCGTGATAGGCGACGCCCATTCCCGCCGCTTGCAGCATCGCCAGATCATTGGCGCCGTCCCCGACCGCGACGCTCGCCGCAAGGGGAATGCCGTGCTCTGCCCCGAGCGAGGTCAAGGTCGCGAGCTTTGCCTCGCGGGCGAGGATCGGCTCCTTGACGCGTCCGGCGAGCTTGCCGGCTTCGATGAGCAGTTCATTGGCGACGATCCGCTCGAAGCCAAGCTTTGCGCCGATCGCATCGGCGAAGACATGGAATCCGCCCGAAACCAGCGCCGTCGGCGCGCCATCGGCGCGCATCGTTGCGACCAGCGCGGCCGCGCCCGGATTGACGCGGATGCGCGCGGCGACGGTGGCGAGCGCGCTTTCCGGCAGGTCCTTCAAGAGCGCGACGCGCTCTTTGAGCGCGGCGGCGAAATCCAGCTCGCCATTCATCGCGCGGGCGGTGATGGCGGAAATTTGCGCGCGTAGGCCGCGCAGCTCAGCGAGCTCGTCGAGCATTTCATTGGCAATGATCGTCGCTTCCATATCGGCGACGAGCAGCTTTTTCCTGCGCCCCGCATAGGGCTGGGCGAGCAGGTCGATCGGTGGTCCACCGCTCTCCTGTGCGATCGCGCGACGGCCGGCGGCGTCGGCCTGATCGGGCGGAAGCTCCGCCACCGCGATGTCGCAAGCGATGCTCTCGGCGAGCCAATCACTGCTGTCGATCTGGGCGCCGAGCTGCTCCAATGCGCGCATCACATGCGCGACCGTGGCCGGAAGCACGCTCGCCCCTTCCGGCGCTGCGATCAGAGTAACGACTGTATCAGGCATCTGCGCGCTTTATCGGCGCGGCAGCCATGAAACGCAAGCCGGGCGTGCCAAGGCCCTGTTTGCATGATCCTCGCGAGCCGCGTTTCGCGCAAAAATCAGCTTATGGCAGAAGAAGTCCGAAGCGCGTATCGGCCATACGCGCGAGGATTTCGACGCCCCAGAAGCCGATTTTTGCCGAAACCCCACGGGACGCGCCGATTTGCGCCGCCCGGTTCGTCGCGGCGCTCGGCCAATGTCCCGCATTGCCCCGCGCGCCACTTCTGCCGGGAGCGGGCGCAAATCGGCAGCGTCGCGGCCGTGACGATCATGCGAATAGGGCCAAGAACGCCCCTATGATAAGCCCCGATCCAGCCACGATCGTGTACGTCGCCGGTCCGACCGGGCGTG